>NZ_JBHWWZ010000007.1:0-156478 GCF_042730275.1 Rhodococcus sp. NPDC060086 | reverse complement strand
GGACGCACTATGCGTCCCGCGCCAAGGTGTCGAGCCTTCAGACTCAGCCCAACAGGGGATCATCCGCGCGGATGGTGCCTCCCAGATCCGGAATGCAGCCGGTCCGCCCCTTGTCATCCCGGATGATCCCCTGACCGCCCAGAATCTGAGTAAGTCGTGATTCGTCGAGCTCCGTGCCTTCAGCCGAGATGGTGTCGATGTCGAACTTGCGCATGACGGTCTCCTCACAGTGTGCGTGCACCGGACGTTCCGGGCACGCACAACTGTCATGGATTGGGCCGAGCAATTTCTGAGCAAGCGGTGCCGTCGGTCCAGGCCGGATCCCGTGGCGGCGGCGAACCCTCGGGCGGAGAGCTAGTGCATCTCGCAGTAAATTACACCGTCTATCTCCATGCAACAGAGCACCGGCTCCTTCCTTGGGGCCGCTCCCCCCACGATCCGAGCAAGCAGCATCTCGCCGGCCTCCGCATCTTCGGCCGAGGTGGTGTCGATATGAAGTTCGTGCATGGCAGATCTCCTCGCAGTGTGCGTGCACCGGACGTTCCGGCACACGCACACTGTCGGGGAGGACGCCTAGCAATTTCTGAGCAACACCCGTCAGGCCTTGTCGCACTGGGTGCCCGTTTGTGCAGCCACGATCGCCGCAAGCGATTCGGTGATGTTCTCCTCGACCTTCGACTTGTCCACTCCCGCAGACGACAACGCTCCCGTACCGTTCTCCAGTTCGAGGAGAGCGAGCAGGATGTGCTCGGTGCCGATGTAGTTGTGTCCGAGGCGCAATGCCTCGCGGAAGGTCAGTTCGAGGGCTTTCTTGGCCTGCGCGTCATACGGAATGAGCTCGGGAAGTTCGCCGGTCGCCTTCGCCGGCAGGGCTGCCAGGAGGGTGCGTCGCAGGTCGTCGAGCGTGATGTCCTGGGCGACGATCGCGCGAGCAGCGAGGCCAGCAGGATCTGCCAGCAAGCCCAGCGCAAGGTGTTCGGGCGCGATTTCGGCGTTGCCTGCGGCGCGCGCTTCGTTCATCGACGACATCACCACGTTCTTGGCGCGGGGCCTGAAGCGGCTGAAGCCGTCGTTCGGGTCCAGATCGTTGTCGGCCTTGGCCACAAACTTTTTCTGAGCGGCTTGTTTGGACACGCCCATGCTCTTGCCGATTTCCGACCACGATGCGCCGGAGCGTCGGGCCTGGTCGACGAAGTGGCCGATCAGGTGGTCGGCGACGTCGCCGAGGTGGTCGGCGGCGATCATGGCGTCCTGGAGTTGGTCGAGGGCGTCGGGGTGGACTTTCTTGATCGCTTCGATGAGGTCGTCGAGGCGAACAGGATGGGTGCTACGCGTAGGCTCAGTCATACGTCAACCATAGGTTGACGCATTATGGACGTCAACCATTGGTTGACGGTCTGCTGTATTCGTATTCCGTTGTGGAGCTAGGCGACCAGATCCGGCCTGCTCCCCGGAATCGGCTTACGGAACACATCCACACTCGAGGGCGGAATGAACTGCGGCCGACGCTCGTCGGTCATCTCCACTTCCCACTCGGTGTGGTGCATCAACCGGTGATGGTGTCCGCAGAGCAACACCAAATTGTCGAGGTCGGTATCACCGCCGTCCACCCAATGGGTCAGGTGATGGGCATCTGCCCAGGCCGGGGGCGTTGAACACCCGGGGAAGGCACATCCGCCATCTCGGACGGCCAGCGCTCGACGTTGCGCCGTCGTCGCAGTCCGGTGCGTCCGCCCGTGTGCGAGCGGTACGCCGTGTTCGTCGAGCAGGATCCGGGTGACCTGGCAATCGCAGGCGAGCATCCGGGCGGCATCGATCGACAACGGGCCCGCCCAGGGCTCGGTCGCATACCCGTGCTCGGGACTGTGGGTGAACAGTTCTTTCACCGCAGTGTTCGTCGTCAGATCTTTGATGGAGGCGGTGACCGTGACGTGGGGCTTCACTCCGCCCTCGACCGGGACGAGGCCGGCGGCCTCGACGAACTGCAGGAGTTGATCGAACGCATCGGCGGTGCGTTTCGACGCCGGCCGATCATCTTTGACACCGTTGACTTCAGGCCTCGGCGCGGCGAGCGGGGAGAGCAGATGCCGCAGGCGGGCACCGGTGACGGCGTCGAACTCGCCTTTGATGACGACTCGGCCGTGCCAGGTGGTGGAGACGAACAGTTCGTTGCGTGAGGAGTCTTCGCCCGGTGGTGGTCCGTCGCCGGTGTTGTAGAGGTGTTCGAGTCGGCGGATCAGGGCCCGGACGGTCGCTTTCGTGGCGACCCGCTCGGAGGCGTGCTCGATCAGGATGTCGCGGGCTTTCTCGAAGTCGCAGGGGTTCATGGTGCGGGGATAGTGCTGGCAGAAGTACGCGATCTGCCGCGCCTTCTCCGCATCCAACAGACCGGATGAATACGCTTCGCGTACTTCCGGTTCCAGTCGCAGTAGCCGCGCCAGTGTTTCGATGCGGTGGCATTCACCGAGTTCGAGGTGGGTGGCGGCGGCGAGCCAGTGGGCTGGGCTGCGGTAGCCGTGTTCTTTGACGGTGTCGCGTTCGATCATTTCGATCATCAGGTCGACGCGGTGTACCTGCCAGGTATGGATTTCGGCGGAGACGGCGAGCGTCTCGGCCATGAGTTGTGTGTTGTCGAGTTTCCAGAGGTCCCCACCCATGACGAAATTCTATCGAACGAACTTTCGATTCGCAAGAGTTTTCGAATCTTCGTCCAGTCCCTCGATTCGCCGTTCCAAACTCCCACGACTCCCATTCAGCGGGAGTTCCGATGTGTGCCACATCACCACAGCTTAGGTTCGCACCGGTAACGAAATGGGGCGGGAGTTCATTCACGTGCCAATTTTTCTGTGTGCGTGAATTATTCGATCTGGAGTGCAATGTCGGCTACGTCAACAAGAATGTCCATCCGCAGGTGGGTTGTCGCGTTAAGCGCCTCTTCGCTGCTCCTCACGGCCTGTGGGTCTGCGACACCCGAGAGTTCAGGCACGGTCGATCCATCGATTCCGCTGCACTACGCGACCGTCTTCGGCGTCTCCGTGTTCGACCCGCACAAGACCAAGATCACGAGCGACGCGACCATGCTCAATGTGGTCTACGACCGCCTCGTGCACCGGGACAACCAGGGGCAACCGATTCCAGGCCTGGCCGAATCGTGGGAGCTGGCCGATGAGTCCTTGACCTTCCACCTTCGTAGCGATGTCACGTTCTCCAGCGGAAACCCGCTCGACGCAACAGCAGTCGCCGCCAATCTCCAGCGCGCGCTCGAACCGGATTCCGTGACCGCTCCGATGCTTGCCGGCGTCACCGGGGTGAATGTGATCGACGACCGCACTGTGTCACTCACACTCGATGGCCCAGGAGCGCAATTGGTACTTGCGCTCTCCGACCTCCCGGGGATGATCGTCGACCCTTCGGCGTTCGGAACACCGGAGAAGGATGCGCAACTCGCGCTCACACCGGCAGGAGCCGGACGGTTCACACTGGCCAACTCGCTTCCCGGTGCCGAGTACGAATTCGTTGCCCGCCCCGGCTACTGGGATCCGGAAGCAATTGCCGCAGAGTCGCTCGTCTGGACGGTCATGACCGACCCGCAAGCACGTTTGAGCGCGGTCGATGCAGGCGACGTCGACATCGCCATCACTACGCCCTTGACCATCGATGCAGCTACCCAGCAGGGTCTTCGCGTCGACACCGCCCTGCGACTCGACCACATGGCGATCAACTTCAACCGCACACGCAGCGAATTCGGCAAACTCGAAGTACGCCAGGCCATCGCACACGCCATCGACCGACAGGCCATCGCCGACACCGCGATGGAAGGGCATGCCGAGGCTGCGACACAGAACTTCCCCAAGGACTATTTCGCGTACGAGCCCGAGCTCGCGGACGCGTATCCGTACGACCCCGACGAGGCCCGTAGGCTGCTGACCGAAGCGGGATTGCCGAACGGCTTCTCCTTCACTGCGATCCTGCTCAATCTCCCCGAAAACCTGCAGGTCGCACAGATCGTGCAACAGCAACTCGCGGCGGTCGGTATCGACATGCAACTCAACCCGCTGCCCCCATCGGATGCGTCCCCGACGTTCAACCGAGGTGACGCCGACGCGATCGTCACCACCTTCACAGGACGTTCGGACCCGGCCCTGCTGTTCTCCTCACTCTTCGGCGAGAACTCCCCGCAGAATCCTTCCCGCAGTACTATCCCGGAATTCCAGGACGTCCTCGACGCAGCCAATCGCGAAAGCGATCTGCAGGCACGCGGCGACAAGCTCGGTGAGGTCTCGACGGTGTTGAGCGAGAACGTACTTGCAGTGCCGCTGGTCTTCTTCGAACTCGGATCGACGATGACCGATCAGGTGATCGGCTACGAACCGAGCCTGTTGGTCGACGAATGGCGGGGCGTCGGAATCGCCGGCTCCTGACACACGCATCCCCTGTCTTTGGCCGCCGATAGGCGGTTGCCGATACAAACCGAGGACTCCCATGTCACGAAGTTCGATCAAGTGTGCCGTTGTCGTGCTTGCAGCAGCACTCGCACTCACCGCATGCGGCACTTCCGCGTCAGCAGGAGATTCCGCGGAACCCGACCCGAATGCCACGTTCCGATACGCAACCACCTACGGCGCATCGTCTTTCGACCCGCACAAGACCCGCATCACGAGTGACTCGACGATGTTGAATCTGGTCTACGACCGCCTCATCCACCGTGATCTCGACGCCAACCCGGTACCCGGCCTCGCAGAATCGTGGGAATTCTCCGAGGATGGATCCAGACTCACGCTCCACCTCCGGCAAGGCGTGACATTCTCCGACGGGTCTGTGCTCGACGCCTCGGCCGTAGCCGCCAACCTCCGACGGGCACTCGAGCCCGACTCGATCACCGCCGCAATGCTCGACGGAGTCGAATCGGTGCAGGAGCAGGGCACGGATACCGTGGTCCTGCATCTGAACGGGCCGGGTGCGCAGCTGGTACTCACGCTCTCGGATCTTCCAGGAATGATGGTTACTCCCAACGCCTTCGGGACTCCCGACAAGGATGCCGCGCTGGTGCTCGAACCCGCTGGCGCAGGGCGCTATACCGTGGCTCGGTCCCAGCCCGGTGCTCAATACGAGTTCGCTGCACGAACGGACTACTGGGATCCGGAATCCATCGGCTCGGCCCGGTTCGAATGGGTCGTCATGACCGATCCGCAAACTCGATCGAACGCGATCGCCTCCGATCAACTCGACGCCGCCATGGCCACACCACTCTCCCTGGCGCCTGCAGAACAGCAGGGGCTCCAGTTCGACGTGCAGACCAGCCTCAACAACTACGTGCTCAATCTGAACCGGACTCGCAGCGAGTTCGGCAAACTCGAGGTACGGCAGGCTCTCGCACACGCGGTCGATCGTGAGTCCATCGTCGACACCGCGCTCGAGGGGCACGGGGCGGTCGCCGACCAGAATTTCCCGGCAGGGTACTTCGCACACAACGATGCACTGGCCGATCAGTACAGTTTCGACCCCGACAAGGCCACCCAACTGCTCGACACTGCAGAGCTTCCCGACGGGTTCTCCTTTGTTGCCGGTGTTTCCAATCTTCCCGAGAACCAGCTGATCGCGCAGATCATGCAAGAGCAGCTCTCGAAAGTGGGCATAGGCATGGAGATCCGATCGATGACACCCACAGACCTCAACCCCGCATTCAACAGCGGTGAACTCGACGCCATCCTCACAACCCTGGTCGGGCGAGCGGATCCGTCGCTGCTACTGACGTCGTTCTACGGCCAGGATTCGCCGCAGAACCCGTCACACGACGACATTCCGGGATTCCGTGAAGCCATGGATGCCGCGAACCGCGCGACCGACGCCGGCCAGCGTGCGGAGCTGCTGGGGGAAGTGAATGCCACGCTGATGAATTACGCCGCGATGCTTCCGGTTGCGTTCGCCGAACTCGGAGCCATCACCTCCGACAGCGTGACCGGATACGAACCCAATCGGGTGGTCGACGAATGGCGCGGAGTCGGGGTCGCCGGCAGCTAGCCGGTTTCGAACTTACCGAGTCTCGAGAGAACAGGGAACTTCAGAATGCTTCGACTGATCGGGCAGCGACTGCTGGCGGTGATCCCGCTACTGCTGATAGCCACCGGCATTACCTTCGGCCTCATCTTCCTGGTGCCTGGCGACGCCGCCCACCGCATTGCAGGAGAAACCGCGACACCCGAACAGATCGAGGCTGTGCGCGTCGAGCTCGGTCTGGACCAGCCTGTCATCGTCCAGTACCTCGATTTCCTCGTAGGTCTGGTACAGGGCGATCTGGGTAAGAGTTTCACCTATCAGGCACCCGTACTGGATATGATCGTCGATCGACTTCCGGTGACCTTCTCCCTCGCGATGGTCGCGGTGGTGGTAGCCCTCCTGATCGGCATACCTGCGGGCATCATCGGAGGAAGCCGACCCGGTAGCTGGCAGGACCGGGTCACCGGTCTGGGCGCGACGCTCGGTGTCGCCACACCGAACTTCGTTCTCGGCCTGATTCTCGTCCTCGTCTTCTCACTCACTCTGCGTGCACTGCCTGCGACGGGCTACACCCCGCTCGGAAAGGGCTTGTGGCCGTGGCTGAGTCACCTCCTGTTGCCTGCGATCGCTCTGGGATTGGCCGCAGCCGCGGAGATCGCCCGCCAGTTGCGCGGTTCGATGATCGAAGTTATGCAACAGGACTATGTACGAACCGCCACAGCGAAAGGGCTCAGCCGCCGAAGTGTCCTATGGAAGCACGCTCTGAAGAATGCGTTCATCCCCACGGCAACTGTGCTCGGCATGCAGATCGCATTCCTCTTGGGCGGTACCGCCGTCATCGAGTCCGTGTTCGGGATCAAAGGACTCGGAGACTTCGCAGTGCAGGCGGTTCTGTCCGGCGACCTGCCTGCCATCCAGGGTGTGGTGATCTTCGGCGTGTTCGCCACGGTGGTGATGAGTCTGCTCGTCGACATCTCGTACGGCTATCTCAACCCGAAGACCAGGAGCGCCGCATGAGCGACCTCGCTCTCGACACCAAACCTCCGAGCGACGGGAGCGCTGTCGTCGAATCCCCACGTCGCCGGTTCATCCGACGCTTCCGCTCCCGTCCGGCCGCGATCGCTTCGGCCGGGTTCCTGATCCTGATTGCCGTACTCGGCATCGCTGCACCGCTCATAGCCCCGCACGACCCACTCGTACAGGAACTGTCCGCTCGTCGTCTGCCACCGCTGTCGGACGGATACCTGCTCGGCACCGATAATCTAGGTCGAGACACCCTCTCCCGCCTCCTGTACGGGGCGCGGGTCGCTGTGTTCGCGGCCCTCATCTCCGTGAGCGTGGGCCTTCTCATCGGCGTGATTCCCGCATTGGTGGCCGGCTTCCTCGGAGGCAAGTGGGATGCTGTGATCTCGCGCATCGCCGATGCGTTTCTCAGCTTCCCTCCCCTGCTGTTGGCAATGGCCATCGTCGGCGTCATGGGGCCGGATCTCACCAACGCAATGCTCGCCATCGGCGTCGTCTTCGGTCCGCGGTTCTTCCGGGTGGTACGTGGAGCTGTCATCAGCGTCAGAGAAAACACATTCATCGAGGCATCGCGCAGCATCGGAACGCCGGGATCGATGATCGTCCGTAAGCATGTTCTGCCACACACTCTCTCACCCTTGATCGTTCAGATCAGCCTCGCATGCGGATTCGCTATGCTCGCCGAATCGTCGCTGAGCTTCTTGGGTTTGGGAGTTCAGCCGCCGGAGGCGAGCTGGGGGCGGATGCTGGCCGAAGGACGCGAAGCGTGGAACTACACGGCGTGGCCGGTTGTGATCCCCGCCGTTGCCATCATCTCGGCGGTTCTGGCATGCAACACACTCGGTGACGGAATCCGCGATTCCGTGGGCCGTGAGAATCGGAGTGAGCAATGACCGAGCCTCTTCTGACGATCGACGGGCTCTGTGTGGAATTCTCCGGGAGCTCCGGTTGGACTCCTGTATTGCAGGATGTGTCTCTCGAGGTGGCATCCGGCGAATTGGTCGGACTGGTCGGCGAATCCGGTTCCGGCAAGTCCGTCACATGCTCATCGATCCTGCGCCTGCTCCCCGGGAAGCAATCCCGTACCGTCTCCGGGAGCATCAGGTTCCAAGGTCGTGACATTCTCGCAATGAACGACCGAGAACTCGGGAATGTCCGTGGAAACGACATCGCGATGATCTTCCAGGAGCCGATGACGAGCCTCAATCCCGTCTTCACCGTCGGTGACCAGATCTCCGAAGTGGTGCGGCGTCACCGCCGGGTCGATCGGAAAGCAGCACTGGCGCGGGCAGTCGAGGTGCTCGATCTCGTCGGAATCCCCAACGCCACACAACGCGTCCGGCAGTATCCGCACGAGTTCTCGGGCGGTATGCGGCAGCGAGTGATGATCGCGATGGCACTGGCGTGCGAGCCGTCACTGCTGATCGCCGATGAGCCGACCACTGCGCTCGATGTCACCATCCAGGCACAGGTTCTCGACCTCATCCGCGACATGGCGACACAGTTCGGGATGGGAGTGCTGTTCGTGACCCACGACCTCGGGGTCGTCGCGGATCTGTGCACCGAAGTGGTGGTGATGTATTCAGGGCAGGTGGTCGAGAGAGCACACACCGACGACCTGTTCTCGTCGCCTCGGCATCCTTACACCGAGGGACTGCTCCGCTCTGTTCCCACTATCGAAGGGCGCAGCGAGTTGCACACGATTCCGGGGAGCCCGCCGGCTCCGGGAGCGGCCCCCGAAGGTTGCCGATTCGGCCCCCGCTGTGAGCATTTCACCGACGTGTGCACATCGCCGCCCAGCCTTGTCGACGTGGCAGGCAGTCACATGTCACGTTGCACGCGGGTCTCCGAACTGATCCTGGAAGGATGCCGATGACCACTGAACTCGTGAAGACCGAAAGCCCGTCGACACTGTTGAGTGTGCGCGGACTGCGCGTCGAGTTTCCGATACGGCGAGGCATGTTCTCGAAGAAGCAGGTCATCCGCGCCGTAGACGACGTCACATTCGACCTCCGTTCCGGTGAGACCTTCGCCCTGGTCGGTGAGTCGGGGTCGGGTAAGTCCACGACCGCACGCGCCATCCTTCGGCTGGTCGATGTTGTCGCCGGATCAGTCCTGCTCGACGGCGTCGACGTGACCAGGTTGAGCAAGCAAGAGCTCCGAGCCACGCGGCGGAACATGCAGATGGTGTTCCAGGATCCGTACTCGTCGCTCGACCCTTCACGCACTGTCGGTGACGCGATTGCAGAACCGCTCGAAGTCCACACCGATCTCGACGCGGCGGAACGTCGCTCCAAGGTCGGTGACCTCCTCGAGCAGGTAGGACTCGAACGCGCACACGCCGAACGCTATCCCCACGAGTTCTCCGGCGGGCAGCGCCAGCGCATCGCGATCGCACGGGCGATCGCCGTGGAACCCAAGTTGGTGATCGCGGATGAAGCCGTCAGCGCGCTCGACGTGTCCACACAGAACCAGGTGATCGCACTTCTCGAGCGGCTGTCGGCGGAACTTGGCATCGCGTACCTGTTCATCGCCCACGACCTCGCGGTGGTGCGCCACATCGCTCAGACCACAGCGGTGATGTATCTCGGGCGGATCGTGGAATGGGGTCCTTCGGAGCGGCTGTTCACAGAACCTGCACATCCTTATACGCAGGCGCTCCTGTCTGCGGTCCCAGTTCCCGACCCCGAGCGTCAGCGCCGTCGAGAACGTATCCGACTCAGTGGAGAACTGCCCGACCCGGCCGATCCGCCCGGTGGCTGCGCGTTCAACACCCGCTGCCCACTGGTGATGCCGATATGCCGCGAGCAGAGTCCCGCCGTCACGGAGGTGTCCGGTGGAGGTCAGGTCGCGTGTCACCTGAGCACCACCTGATTGCCGGTCAACCTCCGAAGACAGGACCCCCGCCGAACAGTTCCCGGTGCGAATCCGGTTGATTTCCTTCAATATCCACCACTCCGTAGTCCGCTCCTGCCTCCGCGGTGATGAGCGTGGAACCACTGCGTTCGTGCACATTCGGGTCACCGGCCAATGCGACGACTACACGTCCGATGAACTCGGGTGTCTCGGCATTCGCGAGTGGAAAACCTTGGAAATTGTCGAGGCCGCGGGCCAGCATGGCCTCGTTCTTCACCAGTCCCGGCCACAGCGACAGTGCGGTCACGCCGGTACCGCGCAGGTCGACGGCCATGTCGGCAGCCATCTTGTCCAGGCCCGCTTTCGACATGCCGTACAGCACCGAGTGCAGGTATCCACGCGTGCCGAACGACGAGATGTTGACGATCATCCCGTGGCCTTGCGGCACCATGAGCTGGGCAGCCTCGACCGAGGCGACGTAGTGGGCCCGCAAACCGACGCCGATGAGACTGTCCCAATCATCGACCGGACGCTTCCAGAACGGGTCGGTGAATCCGGCGAACCCTTTGGGACTTGCCCACACATTGTTCACCAGTAGATCGAGTCGGCCGTTCTGCTCGTCGGCGATGCGTGTGAACAACCCGGCGATCTGCTTGTCGTCACGGTGATCGCACTGCACGGCAATGCCATGGCCGCCGCGTTCGGTGATCGCCGCGGCGGCCTTGTCGAGCGGACCGTCCTCTCCGACCGGTCCGCGTGCCGTGACGTAGACAGTCCAGCCGTCGGACCCGAGCGCGCAGGCAATGCCCTTACCCACGCTACGGCTCGCTCCGGTAACGAGCGCCACTTTCCGTTCTGCCATGTCGCGTTCTGCCATGTCACTGAACCACTTTCACATCGTCGGTCAGAGTGCGTTCGATCGACCACAACACCTTCACGTGGCACCTGGAGATCTTCCACTCGCCATTCTCGATGACGTAGTCGTCGTCGTAGTCGAGCGCGGTGACCCGCTCGGTACGGGCACGAAGATCCACCTGCCGGAACCGCAGTGTCCACGCGCCTGTCGCGGAATCCGGCCCGGTGATCGAAATGCTCGGGTGCATTCCGTGGTGCATGTCGAGGATGATGTAGCGGTCGTCGACACGCTGCAGGGCGATTCTGGAGTAGATGTCGACGAGTCCGTCGGCGTCGTCGAAACTTCCGAGTGCAGGCCCGTAATAGATATCGGCGCCCTTCGCGACGAAGCACGCCCGCATCGCTTCCGGATCCTTGGCGTCGCACGCCCGGAAGTATCGATGCTTGAGCATCTTGATTTCCTCGAGCGCTTCGAGACGAGTGAGACGGTCCTCGATGTTCGACATGCGCCTCTCCTTCCAGGCCGGATGTGCGGCGGGTCTCGGATGCCCGTCGCGCCATCCTTACATAGAACCTGTTCTAGAAGTGCCTCGTTTCCCGGTTGACGGGAGGATACCGGCACGTCCGGGAACGTCTTCGTTTGTGACATATACGCATTCGTTCGCACTTCTGTGACAGTTCGCGGCCCGACTCCGATAGACCGATTGCATCTCTATCTGCAGGTCACATGAATATCGAAGTAGCGGAGGAGTGGTCATGAGCAAGCGAAACATGCGTCGTATGGGTGCTTCCGCACTCACGGCAGCCGGATTGGGTGCGGCAATGTTGGTCGGTGGAGGCGGCGTCGCGAGCGCTGCACCGACGTCCACGGACATGACGTGCACGAGCGCGAATCCGCTCCCGTGGTCACCGTCGTTCACGTGGTTCGTCAGGGCAGGGTCCGGCGAATCACTTCCACCGGGCGGCAACGACTTGGTTCCGTCACTTCTGCTCAGCGGCGGCAACGATCTACCTCGCCCGACGGGCGGTATCCTCTCGAGCATCGGACCCAACTGGTATGGGACGCAGGTACTCGTCGACTGGACCAATCGGAACTCGGGTGAGTCCGGGCGCAGCGTCAGCGACCAGGCTTCCTGGAGTCCGAACCCTGGCATTCCGATCAACCGGACCTTCACGGGGACGGGAACGGTCGACTTCACCGTCACCGTTCAGACCGGTGGTGGATGGTGGTTCGTCAACACCAAGAATGCCGTCTGCCAGGGCACCATCGATATCGTCGAACGCGACTGGTAGTCCTCCGGGACGAGGCCGCTCGCACCCGGCGCGAGCGGCCTTCTCAGCTCACGAGTACGAGAAGTAGTGCAGCGGCCGCGAGGACGTCCGGGCCTCGCATCCGTTGCCGGATCAGATCGACAGGTATCTGTCCCACTGCCGTTTCCAGAATCAGACCGTCGTAATCCGTGTGGGGATGCGTCCTTGCCCGGTAGGCTGCCACGCATCCTCCGACCAGGACGATCATCATCACCACGGGATTTATCGCCGCCAGGAACGCCGTGAGGAACGCTGTCGTCGCGGCAGCAGTGATCGGGACAACCATCAGAGGTATCCGCAATGCACGATCACCGGCGCCGAGCATCACGCGTAACTCGCTGTTGTCGGATAGGTCCCGTAGGCCACCGCTGAAAATCATTGCCACACCGGACACCAACACGAGTTGAGCCAACGCGGACGCAATGGGCGACAGCATCGCAGCCAGAGCCCATCCCGCGAACACCGCGCCCGCAGCGACCAGAAGCGACGACGGGCGCCGCCGATGACGCAGCGCGTCGCTCCAGATCAACGCACGAGCGCGACCCATCGGCAATGCACGTGACGGACAGCGAGCCACCCGCCGCCACGCTCTCTGCTCAGCAACTCCGGTCAGCACCGAGAGGTCCAGACTCGTGAGCGCTACGCTCGCGGCGACGTTCATGTCGGCTCCCACTGCGAGCTCGGCGAGGCCGATACGGCTGCAGACCGACACCGCGGCAATACCGACCGGCAACACCACGCCCCAGGCAAGGACGACGGGCACCCATGTGGCGATCATCGGCACCGCCACGCCCACAGCAGCACACAACGCCGCCGCAGAACCGGCCACGGCGAACACCGCAGCGAGCACATGGGGCGCCCACGCCGGCAGCACCCTGCATTGGACGAGTACCGCTACGGCGACCACGCCGAGTCCGATACTCGCCCCGAATAGCATGAGCGGTAACCAGTTTCCCAGTGCTGCGGCAAACGCAGCGAGACGTCCCGCCACTGCACCGGCCACCGCTCCGGTGCACAACACCGCGAGAATGCGCGGGCGGAGCACTGCACCACGGTCGACCGGTGTGGACAGGACCCACCACGCCGTGTCGCCCCCGGTGGTGACCGGGCCGAGCGATCGCGACGCTGCTGTCGCCACCGCAGCAAGAATCGCGAAGACCGCCCAGCCCCACGTCGGGCCCTGCTCTCGGTCTACTTCGAACAGAAGCGATTCGGTGAGCGCCGTCGGCGGACGCGTCGCCAGCCACCACACGAGTCCACCGCAGACGTACGCGCCCAGGACCGACACGAAGATCATGCCCTCGCGGTGCGATCGCGGAATATGACTGCGCTCGAAGCTGCGTCGCAACGAATACACGGTTCGTACCGTGGGGATGGATGCAGGGGTATCGGTCAGCGCCATGAATCTGCGTCCACCGTGTCGTCCGCGACCTCGGAGACGAGGGAGGAATCGTGGGAAACCAGGAGCACGGCGGTGCCTGCGCGCTTCTCGGCGCGGATCGCATCGGTCAGCCAGGCTCGTCCGTCCGCGTCGAGGTGCTGTTCGGGCTCGTCGAGCACAAGGAGCCGGCGCGGACGAACGAATGCCGATGCCAGGGCAAGGCGGCGGCGTTGACCACTCGACATCGTGACCGGGAGCTGGTCTGCCGCATCGACGAGTGCGACGTCGTCCAGCACCTGCGAGGCCTGCCCGTACGGGTCGGGTAGGCCGTGGGCGGTGGCCACGAGCTGCAGGTGTTCATGCGCTGTGAGGTGCGCGAACACTGCAATATCACCGACGACCGATGCCACTGCGGCACGGAATGCCGGCGCAGACTCGTCGACCGGATTGTTCTCGATGGTGATGCTGCCGTGGTCGAGCCGCTCGGCACCGACCACGCATCGCAGCAGTGTGGACTTTCCGGCACCGTTGGCGCCGACGATCGCGCAGCACACACCGGCCGCGACATCGAAGCTCAGATCGGTGAAGACGCACAGGCCACCGTAGTGACGTTCGGCGTCGCGTATGGACACGACGGGGTCGTGTGACGACATGTGGAGGGGCCTTCCTCGTTACTGACGATGAACGCGAGGAAGCGGGAACCGATCGGTCAGAGAATGGCGGCCGCGACGGTCCCCGCACGGGGACCGGGTGCGCGCGGCCGGGGACGACCGGCGGTGTTCGGATGAGAGTGCCGACGGAGTTCACCGTGTCGACGATGTTCTTCTTCCGTCGGCCCGCGGGTGGTGCGACCGAGCGCGTAGAGCAGGTCGTCGGCGCGCCACACCAGGACGAGCACGGCGACCGCCGCGACGGTCACGAGAAGCCCCGCGAGCAGCGCCGAGGTGTTGCCGGCGGTGGCGAAGTCGATAGTGAGGAATACGGCAGCGGCCCACGACAAGACGAAGAGGATGACCTCTACGCCGTTGCGGGTGCCGAAGAACATGCTGTGCAGTCTATCCGCCCCGCGATGAGGTAAATGCTTGTCTGCAGGCAATCGCTATCGGACACTGCTCGGTATGAACCGCCGAGCGAAAGGCTGCCGAGCGTCGTGAACATCGTGATCGCCCGCAACCCGGACCCCGACTCACGGCTGCCGTTCCTGCTGCGGCTCCCCCTGGCAGGCGGGCTGGTGTTCCGAACCTCCGATACCTGGCCGCGCACCAAAGCCCTGTTCTGCTATCCCGTTCCGATCGACGAATGGCCCGAACATCCCGAGATCGTCGAACAGGTGGGACTGCGTTCCTGTGTGCGTCGCGGTGCTGCGATCGACGTGGTTCTGGACCGGGGACGGGAGAACCGGTCGCAGATCGTGTTCACCAAAGCCCGCGGGCGCGACGCGGTGTTCTGGCAATCACCGCGCACCCGTAAGCAAGCACGTCCGAACGTTCGCACCCCCACCGCTCGGGCCGCCCGGATCTCCGACTTGACGATCACTGTCGATTCCCACGAGCGCTACGCCTACAAGTTCGCAGGCCAGCAGGTTGACACCGTCAGCCGTGCGCTGCCGTGCGGCGACTACGGCCTTTTCGTCGACGACCGGTTGGTCGCTTCTGTCGAACGCAAGTCGCTGCCCGATCTGGTCGGTAGCCTGACCAGCGGCAAGCTCCGCTTCGCGATGGCCGAACTCGCTGCGCTGCCGCGTGCTGCCGTGGTGGTCGAAGACCGCTACTCGGCCGTGTTCAAGTTCGAACGCGTCCGCCCGGCGGTGATCGCGGACGGACTCGCCGAACTGCAGGTGCGCTACCCGAGTGTGCCGATCGTGTTCTGTGAAACCCGGCAACTCGCCGAGGAGTGGACGTACCGCTATCTCGCCGCGGCGCATGACTGGCCCGGCATCGAAGACGCGTCCCACAAGCGCATCATTCCTCAGCAAAGTGGCACTGCCGCTACGGAGCCGTCCACCGCCGAAGTGCGCGCGTGGGCCCGCGGAGCGGGCCTCGACGTGCCCGATCGTGGCAGGCTCCGCCCCGAGGTGTGGGCGGCATGGCGCAACGCCCGTGGCTCGGACTGACCCGGCCGGCCACCGAACTCGAGCTTGCACTCTCCACGACTTTCGACGCGTGCGAACCGGTTCACGCCGACACACAAACCCGACACGACGTGGAACAACAACGTGCTCGGCACGGTCCGGACATCGACCGCCTCCTCGGCAGCCGGGGTATCGACCATCGTGGTCGCGTCGTCGGGTACGAAGAGATGCGTCGGCCACAGCGTTCGAATCACACGCTGTGGCCGACGATTCTGCTGATCACAGTCTCCGAGAGGGAAACCCTCCGCTTCCCTCTAGAGGAGCTCGATCACCGCACGGTGCCGAGAAGCTGTGCGCTACCGGTGGAGAGCGTCTCGAGAATGGCGTCGAGATTGTCGATGACTGCCTGCAGGATTTCGGTCATTTTTCCTCCTCGTGTGGACACGGACTCGGTCCGAATTCCTTCTTCTGCATCTGGAAGGATTCCCATCTGCACACATTGCGTACCCAGACCGGGGTGGCCTAATCACCTGCTCCCACAGACCCATTCGGTGATCTACTTCACATAGCTCATCGGTTTGGGACTCGGACGCTCGTCTATGGGCGCGCATCTGAACAAGAAATCGCCGTGGCCGACGTCGAGCCGGCCACGGCGAAGTTCATGAAGCGGTCGCCGTCAACGACGGACGCCACGCCCGGTGACTGCCTTGACCAGGAACAGCAGAATCACCGCACCGAGCAGACAGGTGAGGAAGCTGAAGATCATCCCGCCGCCCTCGACGTCGACTCCGAAGAGGTTCAATAGGAAGCCGCCGAGCAGTCCGCCGATGATTCCGACGACAATGTTGAGGAGAATGCCTTGTTGGGCGTCGGTTCCCATGAATTTGCTACCGATCCAGCCGGCCAGACCGCCGATGATGATCCAGCCGATAATTCCGAGTCCGAGCATGGTGTACAAGTCCCTTCTCGTGCATCAATGCGAGCGATGCCCAGCACAGAGCTTCTCTCCGTGTCGGACATCGACAGCGTTTTGGCTGTATACCCCGCTGCGAAGCGGACTACACATGCCTTCACAGACTTTCGGATGCGCGAGCATCGGTGTTCAACGCTGCAGTTCGACCGCCTTGTCCATCCTTCCCAGCTTGTGGGGGTTGGCCATTCCGTAGATGCGGGTGACCCTGCCGTCTTCGACCACCAAGCTCACCGCCACAGTCCGGCCGTTCACGGAGAGACGCACGCCTGCCGTCCCGTTGATCCGAGTGGTGGTCGCCTCGAACCCTCGGATCTTCGCGGAGCGAATCAGCAGCGGCGCGAGTAGTCCGGCCCCGGTGATCGGCTTCCGCGAGGCCGGGGCCAGCCCTCCACCATCGGCGATCACCACGACATCGGGAGCAAGCACCTCCATCAAAGTCTGCAGGTCACCTGTGGTGACCGCTGCCAAGAACTTGTCGACCACCACCGACTGTTCAAGGGGATCGACCTCCATCCGCGGTCGTCGTGCGGCGACATGTCGACGGGCACGATGCGCGATCTGCCGCACCGATTCCGGAGTCTTGTCCACCGCCGCGGCGATCTCCGCGTACGGCGTATCGAACACCTCCCGCAACACGAACACCGCGCGTTCGGCCGGCGCAAGCGTCTCGAGCACGGTCAACATCGCGATCGAGACGCTCTCGGCGAGTTCGACGTCGTCGGCGACATCCGGACTCGTGAGCAGCGGCTCCGGCAACCACTCCCCGATGTACTCCTCGCGTCGCCGCGCCGACGCCCGTAACTGATTGAGCGCCAACCGCGTCACGATCCGAACCAGATAGGCGCGGGCGTCGTTCACCTCGTCATGGTCCGCCGCGTCCCACCGCAGCCATGTCTCCTGGACGACGTCCTCGGCATCGGCGGCGGAGCCGAGCATCTCGTATGCGACCGTGAAGAGCAGGCTGCGATGGGTGACGAACGGATCACCGATCATGTCTTCGACGCTACGGCGAGCGGAGCAAGATCGCAGCTCGCCGCATATTCCTCAGAACTCACGCCGAGGGCGATGTTGGATCGGGTGGCGAAGTTCGAAAACGCGACGTGTGCCGTCAACTCGACCAGCGCAGCCGGGCCGAGTGCATCGAGCAACCGGGCCGACAACTCGTCGGTGACGGTCGGCGGAGTAGAACTCATCGCTTCGGCATATTCCATCACATCGCGTTCGAGCGGTGCGAACACATCGGACTCGCGCCACCGCGGGACCTCACGTGCCTTCTTCACATCCAGACCCTTCTGGTGTGCTTCGAAATACCCGTAGTCCAGACAGAATTCACATCCGACGAACGCCGCCACCGCGATGTTGGCGAACGACTTCAGGATCTCGTCACATCGGTCCCATTTCTTCACCTTGCGGCCGACACCGAGGCTGAAGTTCAGTACCTTCCTGTTGTGCCACAACACGGCTACACCGTCGGGCACGTTGCCGACCATTCGGCGCGACACTCGGGTGACGAGTTCGCCGTAGAATCCGGTCATCTCTGCGGGCGGAATCCTGGTGGTCATCATTCCTCCGATCGAAGTGGCTTCGACATGAAGACACCGGCCACGACGGAAATGTGACACCAGGTCCACATTCAGGGCTCGAGGACGTAGCGTCCGCGCACTCCGCCCTTCGCGACAGCGCGGTGTGCGTCGGCTGCCTGCTCCAACGGCACCACCGCGTGGACTCGAACCGGTAGTTCGCCCGAGACGGTCCGGGCGAGCAGTTCGGCGAGCCGGGGTCCGTCCGGCGTCGTGTCCACTGCAGTCGTAGTGATGCCGCGCTCCGTTGCAGGTTCCCCGTTCGGCCGGACACCGACGAACGCCCCACCGTCGCGGACCAGGGGAATCGCCTGCTCTTGTAACGCTGCAGCGTCGGCGACGGCGTCCCAACGCGGCTCTGCGTGCGTGGTGAAGTCCGCGCCGAGGCTGCGTACGAATTCTTCGTCCTCGGCTCTGGCCAGGCCGGTCACCCGCCAGCCGCGATCGCGTGCGAGCGACAGGAGGTATCCCCCGACCGCACCTGCTGCTCCGGTCACGAGCAGCCGGTCGGCGCCCGCGGGCGCGTCACCCAGAAGGTCGACGATCTGGGCTGCAGCAAGTCCGTTGACCGGCACCGTCGCAGCGTCGATCAGTTCGAGGTCGTCAGGAACGACGGCGACGTCAGCGGCAGCCACGACGAGCTGCTCTGCATAGGTGCCGAAGTCGCGGTCGAATCCCACGACCGCACCTGCGACACGGTCGCCGACGGTCAGGTCCACCCCCGGCCCGGTAGTGAGGACCGTTCCGGCGAAATCCATTCCCAGGCCGGTGTGTTCGGGTTGGTTGATCAGTCCTGCCGCGTGGAAGAAGCCGCTCGCGACAGCGAGATCGACGGGGTTGACCGACGCTGCTGCGACCCGGACCAGGACCTCACCGGGCCCTGGTTCGAGGGCGGGAACGCCGATGATCTCGATCGAGTCAGGGCCGTTCGGGATACGAACGACGGCTGTGCGAAAAGTGGAGGTGTGCATCGTTTACTCCTCGAGTCTTGCGCTGAATGCGATTCCACTTCACTATTGATGTGTAACTCTCCAGTGGGAAGTAGGCACTTCGAAGTGCGTAACTTACCCTTCGACGGGAAGGATTCCGCGATGCCGACGATGACTGCGGCTCAACAGCGAGCACAGGCGCACGAGGAGTACGACGCATTCCTCGCACAGTGCCCCAGCCGCCAGCTGCTCGACCGGATCTCCAACAAATGGGTTGCGCTGATCATGGCCGCCCTCGGCAGCGACGGCCCCCAGCCGAACGGTGAATGTGCCGGTGAGCCGCGGGCGATGCGCTACTCCGAGTTGTCGCGTCGACTGGCCGGCGTCAGCCAGAAGATGCTCACCCAAACATTGCGCTCCCTCGAACGCGACGGCCTGGTCACCCGCACAGTGACGCCCACTGTGCCGGTCACCGTCCACTATGAACTGACCGATCTCGGCCTGTCGCTGCACCAAGTGATACGTGGAATCAAGGCGTGGGCCCAAGCGCACATGGACGAAGTACACGCTCACCGGGAGCAGTTCGACGCCCGCGGCGAGTGAACCGACCCGATCCAGAAGTCGTCATTGATCATTCGTGGCCAGCAGATCGCGCGTGATCTCGAGCTGCCCGAGGTGCTGGGACAGTTCACGCACGATATGCAGTAGAACCCACGTCGGACTGGCAGTCTGTGCGTTGCTTCGCGTAGTGCCTACGGCGGTGCGATCGCGGATGCCTTCGGTCAACGCGATTCTCACCCAGCCGGGGAATCGTCGACGCAGCCGTTCGACCTCATCACACAGGTCTCGCGGGTCACCGTGCGCCTCGAACTCGGCGTCTCGGTCGCGTGGAATGCGTAGCCCGGCGATCAGTGATCCGCCCCAATAGTCGGCCATACCGACACAGTGGGTGACGATGGCATACGGACTGTTCGCGCCGGGTAACGCAGGGGCGGTGTTCGCCTGCTGGAAGCTCATCTGCGACAGGATCTCCCGCAGACACTCCAGCGACTCGTCCGCGACCGCGACCACGGCCTGATACACCTCGTCGACGTCGGATTCCACGATGCGACCCTATCCCCGATTCACCGGGCGTCCTCGGCGGCATAACGGGCGAGCAACTCGCGCTCCGCATCACGCTTCGGGAACACGAAGAACACCAGTGCCGCACCGATCAGAACAATCGCAATCGCTGCCGCATACGCGCGCGTGTCACCGTCGAGGAATGCCGAACGTGCCGCCGCGATGATCTGCTGCGCGTACTGCGGATACTGCTCCGCGATGTTGGCTGCGCCCGCAAATGATTTCTCCAGCGCGTCCTGCGTCTGCTCGCCGACGGACGACGACTGCGGATTCGCGGCGATGGTAGCCGCAAACGACGCCGTGTACCCCGCCGTGAGCAGCGCTCCGAGAATCGACTGCACAATCGCGCCGCCGAGGTCGCGTTGCAGATCCGCGGTGCCCGACGCCATCCCGGCCCGCGACACCGGAACCGAACCCGTCAGCGAATGAGATGCCGGCGTACCCGCCAGACCCACGCCGGCGCCGAGGAACATGAAGCCGAGCGCGACCACCCAGTAGTGGGCGCCCTCGTCCCACATCGTCAACGCCACCACCAACCCCAACACGATCGCGACGTATCCCGACAACAATGTGAACCGTGCTCCGTGCGACTCGACGAGTTTCGCCGACTGCGGCGCCACCAGCACCATCACGAATGCCGCAGGCAGCGCCGCCGAGCCTGCTGCCAGGGTCGAGTAGCCGAGCACGTTCTGCAGGTACTGCTGGCTGATGTACATCGTCCCCATCAGCGTGCCGAACACGATGATGCCCGCGACCGCCGCGACCCAGAAGATCCGGCGACGAGCGACCTGCAGGTCGAACAATGGGTTCCGCGCCCGTAGCTGCCGAAGCACGAACAGGACACACGCCGCGGCGGCGAGCACCAACGCGGATACCGCGACCGTCGTCATTCCGTCGACCGGCGCGAAGTTGATTCCGACGACGAGCGAGCCGACCAGCACCACCGACACGATTCCACCGAGATGATCGACAGGATCGGTGGACTCGTTGACATGACTCGGCACGAACGCCACCGTCAGCCCGAGCGCCAGAAGCGCCAGCGGAATCGTCACGAGGAAGACCGAGCCCCAAAAGAATCCTTCCAGCAGCGACCCCGCGACCAGCGGCCCGAGAGCGGTGAGCCCGCCGCCGATCGCCGACCACAATGCGATTGCACGGGTGCGCGCGGCACCCGACCACAATGCGGTGATCAGCGCCAACGTCGTCGGGTAAGCCAGGCCGGCAGAGATCCCCCCGACCACACGCGCCAGGAACAGGATCTCCTCGTTCGGTGCAAACCCGGCGACGAGCGACGCGGGGACCGACAGCGCCATGCCGAGCATCAACATGGATTTGCGTCCGTAGCGGTCGCCGATGGCGCCGAGATAGAGCACGGACGCCGCAAGACCGAGCGAATATCCGACAGCGATGAGGTTCAGGCTCGTCTGGGTCGCATCGAACGCTTTCCCGATGTCGGGCAGCGCGACGTTCGCGACAGCGAGATTCAGATTCGCCACCGCTGCGACGAGGATCAGCGACGCCAGGACCAGCGGTGCTCGGGTGGGACTGCCCTCGTGGGGTGTGGTCACAGAACAATGGTGCGCGATTCGCTGTGCGTCCGGTCCCATTCGCGGGAAAGCGCTGGTCGATGGGCGGCCTACACCGACGGGTCCCGATCAGCGGAAACGCGACGAGAACCACCGTGTGCACGACCTATCGTCGACCTCGCACGGTGTTCGGTCGGGCGGCGACAAGGGAGATCATGACCTCTTCTGCTTCGGTGGAGTCCCACAATGAAGACGTCGTCATCTCTTCCCCACCCACCGGTCATGTGATCGAGGAAGTCGTCGACGCAACACGACGCATCATGGCGTCGGTGCTGCACACCGGGCGCGACAACCCGCATCTCGCGCGAATCCGCGACACGTTGCGCGAGATCGCAGACACTCTCGACGAGCACTCCCCCGGCCTCGACACCCGGCTGGTCGAAATGTGGGAGGGGAACGGCCCTACCCGACACAGCCCGGTGACGGGCGTCGACAATCCGATCGCGCCGCCATTGGAATTTCGCGGGAACGACGACGGATCGATCAGGGGCGAAACCGTTCTCGGCCTTCCCTATCAAGGTCCGCCCGCGAAAGTACACGGCGGCGTGTCCGCACTGCTCCTCGATCACGCACTCGGAATCGCGAACGATTTCGCGGGCCAGCGCGGTATGACCAAAGAACTCACGGTTCGGTACCACCGCGTGGCACCGCTGTTCGAGCCCTTGATCGTCAGTGCCCGCCAGGTGTCGTGCGACGGACGAAAGATCCACACGACCGGAGAGATCAGCACCGCCGACGGTCAGGTCTGTGTGTCGGCCGAGGGCCTGTTCATCGACAGGTACCTTCCGCGGCCGCGCGCCGAGTGAAGCTCGCAGCCGAGGAGATCCGGGACTTCCCTGATGTATCGCGGCGCCGACAATGATGCAATCCGATCATGGAATTCGTGACCGCCGCAGATTCGGACCCGCCCCACTTCGTGGGTATTTCCGTGGCTGCTGTACTGGTCGCGCTCGTCGTCCTGCTGATCATCGCTGCGTTCGGTCGGAACCGGAAGCGGATATTCACCAGGCTGGCCATCGGCATCGGCTGCATGGTCGGCCTGTACCTGATCGTCCGTGGAGTCGCCGAATTCTTCATCATCGACTACCACGATCCGGCGAGCTACCGCGACGACTGGGGTGGTCCGAGTCTGCTCGGAGTCTTCGCGGTCCATACCGGACCGGGGCTCGTCGCCTTGCTCGTGGCCGGCTATGCGATCCGCAGGAGACTCACCGACCGCGCAGTCTCGCGGTAGGCAGTCTCACGGTGCGGCGCGCCGTCACTTCCTCCAGAACAGATGGTGGGTGACACCGCTCGGGCTGGGCACCACGTCGAGGTGGAATCGGTCGAGTAACTCGTCGGGCGACTCCCACAGCCGAAGGCCACTACCGAAGGTCACGGGCGACACCACCACATGCAGGGTGTCGACCAGGTCCGTGTCGAGGAACTCCTTGACGGTGGTGACCCCGCCGCCGAGCCGGACATCCTTGCCGTCCGCGGCTTTCTTCGCCTGCTCGAGGACCGTGGCGGGGTCTCCGCCGATGAAGTGGAACGTGGTGTCGCCCAGGGTGAACGACGGACGCTCGTAGTGGGTCATCACGAACACCGGCGTGTGGAACGGCGGTTCGTCGCCCCACCAGCCGAGCCATTCGTGATCGGTCCAGGGACCACGTTGCGGACCGAACTTGTTTCGCCCCATGATCTCGGCGCCGATGTTGTGTGCGAAGTCGCGTGCGAAATAGTCGTCGAGGCCGCGACTTCCACCGGGCTCGGTGCGATTGGGCCAGCTAGCGGTGGCACCGGCCCACGCGAGCAGGTCGCCGTGGTCGAGACCGAACGGACTCTCGAAACTTTGGTTCTCACCTGCAGCGATGCCGTCGCTCGACACGGTGAAATTCTGGACTCTCAGCAGTTGGCTCATTCGGTTCTCCACGATTCGTCGTTGATGGCACAGAGTGAGACTGCTCGAGTCAGCGAAATTCATCACGCGTCGCGACAACGAACGTACTCCCGCGACGGCGGAAACGTAAGGGTCGTGCGTCAGCGAGGCGCCCAGAGGCCGGCTAAGAACCGGTGAGCCCGCCGCCGTCGCTCGACCCGGTCGCGATTCCGATGAGAATCGCTAGAAGCGGGTTCAGCACATTGCACCGTAGCGGTTCCGCATTGCACCCCCAATTGTCGATAACCGGGAGTGGCGACACCGGATCCGCAGCAGCAGTCGCAGGAGCATCATGGCTACATGTCGCTACTCGGTCTCATCACGCTCGTCCTGCACGGAGCTCTCGCCGGCATGTACTACTCGTTCTCGATGTCGGTGATCCCCGGGCTCAAAGCGATCGACACCGACGCAGCCGATCTCGCTATGCGCAGCATGAATCGGAAGATCCTCACCCCGTGGCTGTTCGTACCCTTCTTCGGTGCTCCGATCCTGGCTCTCATATCCGGGTTCTTCGCAGAGGGGTCGTCCGCGCTGTGGTTCTTCGCCGCGGCAGCGGTCAGCTTCGCCGGCTCCCTGATCGTTACCGTCATCGTCAACGTTCCGTTGAACAATTCGCTCGATTCCACACGCATCGGATTCGCTGAGTTCCATCCCCGTTGGAACACATTCAATATTCTGCGTACGGTATCGTCCGTCGCGTCGCTCGTTCTTGTCGGTGGCGGACTCGCCGGCTGAAGCAATTGGGGGGGGAAGGACCGAGATGTGGTCGATATCGACAAGGCGAATCAGGACCACCGTCGTCGCAGGAGCAGTCGCGACGATGCTTGCGGCCACTGCCGGTAGCGGCATCGCATTCGGACAGGAGCAAGCGCCGAGCGACCCTATCGTCACAGCACAATCCCTGCTTGCGGACCCGGTGTCGCCGAACGGTTCCCGGATCGTTTCGAGCGAGATCGACGGGCAGTTCCTGACCCTGCAGGTCCACTCCGCCGCGATGCGCAAGGACATCACGGTTCGAGTCCAACGGCCGCGCGACGCGTCTGCGCCTCGACCTGTGTTGTACCTGGTCAACGGTGCCGGAGGCGGAACCGACGCCGCAACGTGGTGGGCCAACACCGACGTCGGTGATTTCCTGAAGACGCAAGACATCAACGTAGTGATGCCCATCGGCGGCGCGTTCTCGTACTACACCGACTGGAAACGCGAAGACCCGAATCTCGGCCTCAACAAATGGCAGACGTTCTTCCTCGAGGAGCTTCCACCTCTGGTCGACGCAGCACTGGGCACCAACGGTGTCCAGGCTATTGCAGCGAATTCGATGACGGCGACCGCGGTGCTCCAATATGCGATCGCCAAGCCGGGTTTCTATTCCGCGGCAGCCGGTTACAGCGGCTGCGCACAGACTTCCGATCCGATCGGCAAGGAATTCGTCAAGCTCGTCGTCGAAACTTGGGGCGGCGGTGATGTCCGGAACATGTACGGCGAGGACGACGATCCGGCATGGGTGGAGAACGATCCTGTGGTCAACGCCGAGGGTCTACGCGGAACCGAGCTGTTCATCTCCGACGCCACCGGGCTCCCTGGCCCGCACGAAACCCTCGGCAACGAGTTCACCGTCGTGGATCCGGATGCGAGCTTCGAGGACCAAGCGCTGGCGCTGGCAAACCAGGTCGTGGTCGGCGGAGTGATCGAGGCCGCGGTGCACTGGTGCACGACGAACCTGCAGAATCGCCTGAACGAACTCGATATCCCAGCGACGTTCGACCTGCAGCCCAGAGGGACCCATTCGTGGGGATACTGGCAGGACGCCTTCTACCAGTCGTGGCCGCTGCTCGCCGATGCACTGGACTTGCCGCCTACCCGATGATTCGCCCGATCGGTCAGCGTGTTCGGACCTCGGTGAGATCGGGGCCCGCGGGGAAGGGAAGCGTAAACTCCTGCCCGACATCGCCGATCGCGTCGGACACCGCGGTGGTGACGATGACCCTGTCCTCGTAGAGATGCCTGATCCGCACCGTGTGCCCGCGGTAGTGGAATCGGTTCATCAAGAAGCGCAGCCCCACATCGTCGAGAACTTCCTCGGCTGCATTCCAATCGGGAACCGACGGGAGGGCCCGGCCCAGGCGGTCGATGGGAATGAGGTCCGGTTCCCGAGATTCCATGTCGATCCAACCGATGACCTCCCCATCCTCGCGACGGTGCGGAATCCAGTGGCTGGGAAGGGAGCTCATGGCCTCACCATATCCGGATGGTTGAGCCGGGCTCTCGGACTTGGCACGTATCGCGGTATGTACCGCCACATCACGGCTGCGCCGACCACACCGAGCGCACCGATCGTCATAGCGCCCGCAGCAAGCGACACCGTCGCGACGGCCCCGACCACCAGCGGGCCGGTGAATGATCCGGTGTCGTGGGTCAGCCGCCACGCGGCGAGGAACTCGGCGCGACGATCCGGCGGAGAGACGTCGGCGCCGAGGGTCATCACCAGACCGTTGCTCATGCCGTTGCCGGCGCCGAGCACCACCGCGACGACGATGAGCCACCACAATTCGTGAATCATCGGAAGGATCAGAAAAGCGGTTCCGAACAGTAACAATGCCGGTATCGCGGTCACGAGGCGACCACATTTGTCCATGAGAACACCCGCGGGGTAGGCAAGCAGCAGGTCCACCGCACCGCTGATCCCGAACACCAGCGCCACCGTGGCCGGTGCAACGCCGATGTGCTCGGCCCACAGCGGCAGCACCGCTTCACGCGACGCACGCGACGCTCCGACGAGCATCGATCCCGCGCCCAGCGTCAGGAGCACGACGTGGTGGGATCGCGCGACACCGAGAACTCCGACTCCTCCCCTATCGGACCGTTGCGGCTCCGGAACCGTCGACCTCGTGATGAGGATGCCCGCGACGATGATCGCCACGAACTCCACCATCAATCCGCCTTGGATACCGAATCGATGCACGGCAACGGCCCCGACGAACGGCCCGACCAGAAACCCTGCGCGGTGCATAGCCGCGTTTGCCGAGATACCGCGGGCACGCATGTGTATCGGAAGGGCACCTGCGAGATAGCTCTGCCGGGCCAGGCCCCACACCGCCATCGCGAATCCGGTGAGCACGGCACCGACCGCCAGGATCGCCGGATTCGGGGCCAACAGCGAGACGAGCACACCCGTCGCGCCGAGGACGGTGCCTCCGATGATCGCCCGCTGTTCCCCGAATCGTCCCACGATGGATCCCGACGGCAGATCGCCGAGGACCGCACCGAGTGCGATCATCCCGACGATCATGCCCGCGACAGGTACCGAGGCGCCCAGATCTCGGGCGAGGAGGGCCATCATCGGAGCACCCGCGCCGGTACCCAGACCGAAGATCGCGGACGGTACGAACAGCGAAGTGAAGAATGGACGTAGGCCCGCGGAGGGTTCCGTCTCCCGCATACGGGCGAACATCGAACTCCTAGTGTGGGATCAGACAGCGTTGAAGGGATCGCCCTCGAGTGCAACGGACTCGGCTCCATCGGGCCCGACCGGAACATCACCCTCGAGGGTGATGCGGTAGAGCCGACGGTCGTGTTCGGTCGTGAGATCGGACGGTGCCAGATGCACAGCGGAACGGTTGTCCCAGAACGCAATCGAACCCGGCTCCCACTTGAACCGCACGGTGTACTCGGGGCGGCCCAGTTCTTCGTAGAACAATCCGAGCAGACGACGGCTCTCATGTGCGGAGACACCGGTGATGTATTGAGTAAAGCCGGGATTGACGTACAGGGCCTTCTCTCCCGTCTCCGGATGCACACGCACCACCGGGTGCTCGGTCACCAGCGGGCGACGCTCGACACGGCGGACGTAGTCCTCGGTGGGCTTCGACCCCGCACCCGGTGTGAACTGGTGCACCGCACGTAGTTCGTCGGCCAATCGCTGTACCGGTGCCGACAGACCGTTGTACGCCGCCACGGCGTTGGACCACTGCGTGTCGCCACCGTAGGGAGGAAGCTCCTCGGCACGCAGAATCGATGCGAACGGCGGATTGACCGCGGCGGTCACATCCGCGTGCCAGCGCACCTTGTCGTAACCACTGCTCTTCGCAACCCGAGCCTTGAACCGATCTCGGAAAATCGGATAGATGGTCGGGTAGTTCTCGTCCGGGATCGAATCGAACAACGGGTGAGCCGGAGTCGGATTGCCGAAATAGGATGCGAACTGCAGGTGCTGGTCGTGGTCGAGGAACTGCTCGCGGAAGAACACCACCTTCCATTTCAGCAAGGCGTCACGCACGGAGGTGATCTCGTCGTCGGTGAGGTCGCGCGTCAGGTCGATACCCCGAATCTCTGCACCGGCGTATCCGGACTGGGGAATGACGTCGAGTCTGGTGGCGGCCTGAGTCATGGTGAACTTCCCTTCGTCGGAATTATCTGAGCTGTAGGAACTTCAGAAACTTCAGGTGTCACAGAGCGTCAAGGCAACGGTTGCGGTTCGGATCCGTCCGCGTTGTTCTGTGCGTCGACGATGTCGTTGTAGCGGCCATCGACATAGGATCGGATTTCGACCGCGGTGGACATGGTTCCGGTCTCGAGCTGTCCGTCGGCGACCGTCTGGAACAGCGCAGTCGACTTCTCGTCGATCGGGTAGTACTTCCCGCTGCCGATGTGGTCGTGCAACGACTTCCCGTCCTCCGGCGTCATCCCCTGGGTTCCCACGTAGTACGCATCGACCCATTCGTCGGGATGAGCGGTGATCCAGTTGTTCGCTGCGACGGACCGTCCGACGAAATCGCCGATGGCGGCGGCCTTCGCAGGATCCCCGAGTGTCTCCCTGCGGACGATCAGCGTGTTGATGCCGGTGTTGATTCCGGTTCCGTCGCCGATGATCGGCGGCGCACCCACCTTGTAGTACTGGACCCCCGTGAGGATGGCGGCATCGACGGCACCCGACGCGAACGTCGGCGCGACCTCCGCGCCGGCGAGCTCGACGGCCTCGATGTCCGTCTTCGGATCGAGCCCGGCCTGAGCGAGGAGACCGGCGACGATCATGTGCCGGCCGGTGCCCGGTGGATACGCGACCTTCTTGTCCTTCAGGTCAGCGACGGTCTCGATTCCACTTCCGGGCTGTGCGGCGAGGAAGTACCCGCCGCTGCTTCCCGGATTCGCTTCGAGGCCGATAGCGACGATGTCGGTGACGCCACTGGCAACTGCGAGTGGAATGGGAGCCTCGCCGACCGCTCCGATATCGGCAGCACCGGAACGGAGAGCTTCGATGACCGCGGGTCCGCCGCTGAAGTCGGCAAAGTCGAGTGAGTACGGAAGTTCCTCGGTGGCACCTGAAAGCTGCAGCGGCAGAGAACGGCTCGCATTCTGCTCGGCGACGACGAGCGAGGTGCCCTCGGGAATGTCATCGCTGCGGTGGGCGATGGTCGCCTCGGCGAGCGCTTCCTGCCCGTCGGCCCCGGACAGCCCACATCCGGAGACCGCGAACGCTATCGCCAATGCGGGCAGCAGAAGCCACCGTGATCCTTCTGTATTCGGCACAGCCTGTTCTTTCGTCGTCGAACGGTGGTGGTTGTGTTCTGCACCCAGAGCGAAGAGCCGACGGATCATTGCGCGTCCGGTTCGTCGCCCACACCGAGCTCGGTGAGCAGCTGACGCCGCAGCTCGTTGAATTCCCGGGAATCGCGGGAACGGGGCTTCGGTATCTCGACGGTTGATGACAGCGAAATCGCACCATCGGTCAGTACGATCACGCGATCTGCCAACAGAATTGCTTCGTCGACGTCGTGGGTGACGAGAAGTACGGCAGGGCGGTATTTGGCCACGAGCTGCTGGAGAAGCCCGTGCATCCTGATGCGGGTGAGCGCGTCCAGAGCACCGAACGGCTCGTCGAGCAGGAGCAGCTCGGGTTCCCGGACGAGGGCCCGCGCGAGTGCCACACGCTGCGCCTCGCCTCCCGAAAGCGTGCGGGGCCAGGCCTCGGCCTTGCTTGCGAGCTGAACCTCGTCGAGCGCGGCAAGGGCATCCGCGCGGGTCTGCGCGTTGTCGGGGAGGCCGATATTGACGTTGGTCAACACCTTCTGCCACGGCAGCAGGCGCGGATCCTGAAAGACGATCGCCTGCTGGGCCGGAACACGGAGGTGCCCCTCCACATCGGCGTCCAGCGCACCCAGTGCCCGCAGGAAGGTCGACTTACCGGATCCGCTCCGACCGAGCAACGCAACGAATTCACCGGGGGCGATGTCGACGTCGAGACCGTCGAGCACCACCTGCTCGCCGAATACACGTCGCACCCCACGTGCGACGACCACCGGATTCGTCCTGGTCGGTTCGATCAGGTCAGTTCCCATCGAATGACCTCCTCCACGTCAGCAGGCGCGTTTCGAGTGCCCGGACGATGAAGATCGAGATCAGGCCGAGAATCGCATAGACCGCGATGAGCACGAAGACCACGTCGAGCTGGAAGTACTCGCGGGCATCGCTCATCATGCGACCGAGACCGCGTTTCGCGTTGATCGTTTCGGCGAAGATCAGCGACAGCCACGCGCCGGTCAGCGCCAGCCGCAGCCCGATCAGAAATCCGGGGAGGCAGCCGGGCAGAATCACCCGGCGGATCAGTTCGGCGCGCTGCACACCGAAGGATCGCGCCGCCTCCACCAGCCCGGCATCGACGCTGCGGATGGCCGAGAAGGTGTTGATGTAGATCGAGACAGCAACCGCGAGGGTGATGAGCAGGACTTTCGGAGTCTCGCTGATGCCGAACCACACGATGAGCAGGGGAACGAGAGCGAAGTTCGGGACAGCCCTCAGCACCTCCATGTTGGCGTCGACGAAGTTCTCACCGACGCGCGACAATCCGGAGATCAACGCGAGGACCAGCCCGAGCACGATGCCGAACAGCAAGCCGTAGCCCACCCGCAGGAGACTGATGGACATATGCTCCTGCAGTTCGCCGTTCGCAATCAGACGCCACGCTGCCGACAACACCGACAACGGCCTGGGGAGGGTGTTCTCGCTGAACAACCCGGTGCTCACCACGAGCTGCCAGACCACGATGATCAGGACAGGACCGATCATGCGCTGCACTGATCGCGGCACGCGGGATGAGCTCTGGGTCTTCCTGCTCAGCGCTGTCGGATCGATGAGCGTGGACTCCGCGTCAACAGTCGTCGGCACTCCTACATCCGACTTCCGTGTCCGGTCGAGGATCGTCGCCATCGCTCAGCCCTCCCCGAACGCTGTGCCGGACAACCGGCGTCGCGAGATGTTGGGCGGCATGCGAACTCCCTCGTGACGGTGAATCGGACCCGGAAGTTCAACTCCGGGTGATGTGTTCGTCGAATGTAGAACGCGTGCGCCACAGCGACGACCGTTGAAATCAGCTTGATTACAAGGACTCATCTCACCGAATCGGTCGTACATGCCATAGGTGCACAAACGCCGATCATCTGACAACATCGTCGAATGTCTACTGAGCGCATCGAAGTGCAGCGCACCATCAAAGCCGATCCCGCATCGATATTCTCGGTGCTCTGCGACCCCCAGGGCCACGTTGCCATCGACGGATCGGGAATGCTGATGGATGCAGACGGCGACGTCGTGAACTCGGTCGGTGACAGTTTCGTCGTACACATGGACCGTGAAGCCCTCGGCGACTTTCCGATGGGCGAATACGACGTGACGGTGACGATCCAGACATTTGTTCCGGATCGTGAAATCGCCTGGACGATCCTGGGCGCCATTCGTCCGCAGATCGGGCACGTCTACGGGTATCGAATCGAACCGGTGGACGGTGGTTCGCTTGTAACGTCCTACTACGACTGGTCCGATATCGACCCGAAGTGGCGTGAGGCAGGGATCTTTCCGGTCATCGCCGAGGGATCGTTGAAATCGACCCTCGGAATCCTCGCGCGCACCGTGCGCCGTGGATATCCGCGCTGATGACCACAACACTGCGGCCTACAACACTGCGGCCTACAACACTGCGGCCTACAACACTGCGGCCTACAACACTGCGGCCTACAACGACGACACAGGTCGTTCGCGTTTCGCGATTTCAGGGCAGCCGGCCGAGCCCTTCCGGGAAGGTCAATCCTGTTTCGGCACCCAATGGTCGTTCTCGAGGTCGTACTTCTCCTTGACTGCTCCGTAGGCGGCGCGCTCGGCGTCCTCGCCTTCGCCGACCCGCTTGGCCGCTGCCTCGTAGGCAGCGCCGTACACCTCCTGCACCTCCTTCGACGATCTACGCAGCGTGTGCGGAAGCTCGAACCGATCCACTTGGACATCCCTTCGCCGGCGACGGACGTGCTGTCATCCATTGTGGGTCGGTTCGCGGCGCCGCGGTGCCGATCGGGCGAGTCGGACGATGAAAGGATCAGGCGATGGCGTCCGTGACCGGTGACTTCGAACTGACGCACGATGAACTACGCGTAGTGGCTCGCTACGTCGCCGAGTCTGCACAGGAGGTACTCCCCCGGTTCGAGAACACGCTGCCGGACGATCCCCGACCTCGTGCCGCACTCGATGCTGCCTGGGAGTTCATCGACGGTGCACGCCGAAGCAAGCTCCAGCGTGTCACCTCGATGGACGCGCACCGGGCGGCCGGCGACGCTCCCACCGAGATCACCCGCCTGGCCGCGCAAGCCGCCGGGGACGCTGCCTCCGCCGCATACCTTCATCCCATCGCGAAGGCGCACCAGGTCGGGCACATCCTCCGCGCTGCCGCCAACGTGGCTCGTATCGTCGAGATCGAAGCCGGCGACGACCCTGCCGTCGGGGACGAGATGATCGAAAGGGCGCGCGTACGAGCAACTCCGGTGTTGATCGACGTCCTGTGCCGGTATCCCGTCGCGCCGACAGGCAAGAGCCGCGCTGCGCAACTCATGACCGTCTTGGACGCCTCGCTCCGAGCATCCCGCTGACTCCTGCCTCTACACGCCGGTTACCCGACCGCGGTCCCCTCCAGTTCGACCAGCAAACTGGGGATCGCCAGCCGTGTCACTCCGAGCAACGTGCTGGTCGGCGCCACCCCGGAGGCGTCCAGCCGCGAGGTCAGTAGGCCGTAGTGGGGGAAAAGCAGGTCGATGTCGGTGGTGTAGACGTTGAGCCGGACGAGGTTCGCAAGGGACATACCACCCTCGGCGAGCACGGCCTCCAGGTTGTCGAGACTCAGCGTCAACTGTGCCGCCATGTCGCCGTCATGCTGGGGTTCACCGTCGCCATTCGTCGCAGTCTGCCCTGAGCAGTACAGCGTTCGGGTCTGTCCCGAGACGATCTCGCCCTGGTTGAATCCCATCTCCATCGACCACTTCACCGGATTGATCGCACTGCGTTCCATTGCCATCTCAGCTCCATTCGATTCGACCGTGCGTACGTCCAGCAGCGTGGAAGCCACTGCGACCGCCTAAGCGTCCCAAATAATTACGACACCTTGTGTCGTATATTCCTGTAGCTTTCGCGTATGCGCGCCGACAGGTTGGTATCGCTGGTCCTGCTGCTGCGCAGGCACGGTCGGCTCAGTGGTGCGACGCTCGCGCGTGAGTTGGAAGTATCCACTCGTACGGTGCTGCGCGATATCGAGGCGCTGTCCACCGCCGGCGTCCCCATCTACGCCGAACGCGGCCGAAATGGCGGATTCGCGCTGTTGCCCGGTTTCCGAACCGAACTCACCGGACTCAACAACGACGAGGCGCTTGCTCTACTCGTCTCGGCATCACGTCGCGGTGCACAAGTATTCGGGCTCGGTTCGGCGCTGGCGTCGGCCATGCTCAAAGTGATCGACGCGCTACCCGAGGGTCAGCAGGCAATCGCGACAAGAGGAGTCGAGCGAGTGCTCATCGATCCCGACTCCGACCTTCTCTCACGTCGAACGCTCGCTGACGAGCTACCCGACTCTGTCGCGACCGAGATCCGGCGCGCGGTATTCGCCGGGCGCCGACTCCGCATCCGATATGTGGCCTTGGGACAGACCCCGAAGTGGCGAACGGTAGAGCCGATCGGACTCGTCACAGTGCGCGATCAGGGCTACCTGCTGGCCACGAAATCCGGGGAGGACCGCACTTACCGACTGTCCCGGGTCCTCGCCGCCGAGGAGCTCTCCGAACCCGCGACACGACCGGATCGGGTCGATCTCGACGAGGCCTGGAAGGAACGCAGCGCCCGGTTTCGGACCGGCGGCGACCAGATCGTCGTTCAGGTTCTGCTAGACCGGAAACATCGAGAAGAACTGGTGGGCGCTGCTCTCGAGATCTGCGCCGAGGACACCGATTCGGGCGGTCGGCTGCGACTGCAGCTGATCTTCCAGGACTTACGACACGCCGAATGGGCACTCTGGCAAGTTGCCTCGCACTCGGAAGTCCTGGCCCCGCAATGGTTGCGCTCGTCATTGCACGACCGTGCCGCTGCGATCGCCACCCTCTACAGCGTCCCGTCCTGACCGGTCAGGAGGTGATCGGACGGCGGAACGAACAGTTCTTGGTTGTTGAGGCCGGGGCGACACCGTTGCATGCATCGCTCAACACACTTATCCCCAGGTGTGGAGAACGGACAAACGCGGCCAAATGGTCGGAGTGTGGACGCGAACGGACGGCTACCCACCGGCGCAGCGCAAGCCCGACCCAGGATGATCGACACAACTGCCGCAGTTCCAGACAAATACAACAGGTACGACCTGTTGTATTTGTCTGGACCGCGTGCGTGTATCCGGATCGAGAAATAAAGCGAGGCCACGCACTCTTTCGAGTTCGTGGCCTCGTTCTGCGCAGTTCGCGGAACTGCTCACTGTGGGCGAAGGGGGACTTGAACCCCCACGTCCCGAAGGACACTGGCACCTGAAGCCAGCGCGTCTGCCATTCCGCCACTCGCCCGAGCAACGCAGGAAACAGTAACACAAGGCATACTCAAACACCGATTCGCCAGGTCAAGACGGTTTTCGGTGTCGGATCACAGCAAAGAACATGTCAGCTTGAACACGCGGAGTAATCCGCCCGGTCGAATCCGAGCAAAAGTGGATACCATGCAGTAGCGAGATCTGCACCCACGACACGCTGTGACCGGAAAGGGGGTCGTCATGGGTATCGCCCAACGCTTCGAGCGAAAGCTCCAGGCTGCAATCGGCGACGCGTTCGCCCGCGTCTTCGGTGGCGGTGTCGTCCCCCAAGAAGTCGAAGCTGCCCTCCAGCAGGAGGCAACCGACGGCGTCCAGCAGCTTGCTCGTGGCCATATGTTGGCCCCGAACAAGTACGTCATCACCATCAGCGACTCCGATCACGAGGCCTTGGCGGCGGATCGGGACTTGACTGTGAAGGCGTTCGCGCGTCACCTTGAGGACTTCATTCGCGAACAGGGATGGCAGACATACGGTGAGATCCATGTTGTATTCGAGTCGTCCTCGGCACTGCACACCGGGCAGTTCCGCACACACGGCTCGGTCGACCCCGAGGCAGGGCGTCCACCGACGCACGCCCCGTCACAGCGGACCCCGCAGAACCGTCCAACAGTGACCCCCGAACCAGGAGTTGGCTCCATGACGCAGAACCCCGGCTACGAACCAAGCCGTGACCCCGCCGAGGCGGAAGCACAGTACGCACGAAACGGTCACGCGCACGGCGGCCAGGATCAGCGCTACGCACAGGGCTACAACGGCGGTTACGCCCCCCAAGGCGGCGGGTACGACGATCAGGGCGGTGGCTACGACCAGCAGGCCTACGGCGCCCAGGGCTACGACCAGCAGAGCTATGACCAGCAGGGTTACCAGCCGCAGGGCTACGACCAGCAGGGTTACGGCGGTGCCCAGGGTTACCAGCAGCCCGACCAAGGCGGCTACCAGCAAGACCAGGCCTACGGCCAGCAGCCTGATCAGGCCTACGGCCAGCAGGGCGATCAGGCTTACGGCCAGCAGGCCTACAGCCAGGACTACGGCCAGCAGGGCTACGCCGACCAAGGCTATGCAGACCCCGGCTACCAGGGCCAGCAGGGCCAGCAGGGCTACGCCGCGGGCGCGGCAGGCCCGGCAGGCGCCGGCTACGACCAGGGTTACGCAGATCCCGGCTACCAGCAGCAGGCATACGGCCAGCAGGGCTACGCCGATCAGGGCTATGCAGATCAGGGCTATGCAGATCCCGGCTACCAGCAGGCCGACCCGGGCTACCAACAGCAGCAGGCATACGCAGGTGGCGGCTACCAGCAGCCCCCGGCCGCAGCCGGACGTGTTCTGACGGCAACGCTTCAGCTCGAAGACGGCAGCGGACGCTACTACCAGCTTCGCGAAGGCAGCAACATCATCGGTCGCGGACAGGACGCCCAGTTCCGTCTCCCCGACACGGGTGTCTCCCGCCGCCACATCGACATCCGCTGGGACGGACAGGTCGCGATGCTCTCCGATCTCGGCTCCACCAATGGCACTACGGTGAACAGTGCTTCGGTGCAGGACTGGCAGCTCGCCGACGGTGATGTGATCCGCGCAGGCCACTCGGAAATCCTGGTTCGCATCCTCTGACCAGGGGGAAAACCGGCTCCCCGGATCCGCAGAACTCGTCCGACGCGCGAGCTGCGGATCTGATTCTGCATGGAGTCGGTCCATGTCCGTATTGTGAGTGACCGCACCGAACCGGACGACCGCGAACCGGTCGCACATGCCGAAGGAGGACATGCCGTGCAGGGGCTGATTCTGCAGCTGAGCCGGGCAGGTTTCCTTCTGCTGTTGTGGCTGTTCGTCTGGGCAGTGCTGCGTGCATTGCGCTCCGACATCTACGCCGGTTCAGCGCGACCACTACCGCGTTACTCCCCCAAGCAGTCGGTATTACCGTCGCTCGGCCGCAACAAGACCGCCAAGTATCTGGTCGTGACCCAGGGCGCACTCGCAGGCACCCGGATCACGCTCAGCACGCAACCGGTGATGATCGGTCGGGCCGACGATTCGACGCTCGTACTCACCGATGACTACGCATCCACTCGGCACGCGCGACTGTCTCCGCGCGGCTCCGACTGGTATGTCGAAGACCTCGGCTCGACGAACGGAACGTACTTGGACCGAGCGAAAGTCACCACTGCTGTCCGCGTACCCCTGGGCACTCCCGTGCGCGTGGGTAAGACTGTGATCGAGCTCCGCCCGTGACACTTGTACTGCGCTATGCCGCCCGCAGCGACCGCGGCCTCGTTCGCTCCAACAACGAAGACTCCGTCTACGCCGGTGCGCGATTGCTCGCTCTGGCCGACGGAATGGGTGGCCACGCCGCCGGCGAGGTCGCCTCGCAACTGATGATCGCCGCGCTCGCGCATCTCGACGACGACGAGCCGGGTGGAGATCTCCTCGGTAAACTCGACGACGCGGTGCGTGAAGGTAATGCCGCGATCGCCGATCAGGTCGAGGAAGAACCCGAACTCGACGGGATGGGCACCACCCTCACAGCCATCCTCTTCGCCGGAAGCAAGCTGGGCCTGGCCCATATCGGCGACTCCCGCGCCTATCTGCTGCGCGACAACCAGCTCACCCAGATCACTCGCGACGACACGTTCGTGCAGTCTCTCGTCGACGAGGGCCGCATCACCGCGGAACAGGCCCACACGCATCCGCAGCGTTCGCTGATCATGCGTGCGCTCACCGGCGCCGAGGTGGAGCCGACGCTGACGGTGCGTGAAGCGCGCGCCGGGGATCGCTACCTGATCTGTTCCGATGGTCTGTCCGATGTGGTGAGCGACGAGACGATCGCCAACACATTGGGTGAGGGCGGTCACGACGAGTGCGCCGACCGGCTCATCGAACTTGCGTTGCGCAGCGGCGGCCCCGACAACATCACCGTGGTCGTCGCCGATGTCATCGACCTCGACTACGGGCAGAGCAACCCGATCGTCGCCGGAGCAGCGTCGGGTGAGGATGACGACGACGCGCCGCGACCGAACACCGCTGCCGGTCGCGCCGCCGCGATGCGGCCGCCCCGCGCAACCCCCAAACGTGTCATCAACAAAGCTCCCGAAGAACCGAAGAAGCGTCGTAGCCGCTGGTGGGCGCCGCTGATCGCAGTCGTCGTGCTCGGCCTGATCGCCACCGGCGGCTTCTTCGGCAGGCAGATGATCCAGAACAACTACTTCGTCAGCGCCGACGACGCCCGTGTCACGGTTCTGCGCGGACTCCCCGGCAACGTGTTCGGCTATTCGCTGCAGGAACCGGCACGCATCGGATGTGTGGCCGACGACGGCGAACTCACCCTCGTCGCTCCTGGCGATGCCCAGTGCCGAGTGATGATGGTCGACGATCTTCAGCCCGCCGCACGCGAGCAGGTTCGTGCTGGGCTTCCGTCCGGGTCGCTCGACGAGGCGAACGTTCAGATGGAACGCCTCGCCGTCCAAGATCTGCTTCCTGTGTGCAAGGTCGAGGAGCCCGAACCGGCACCGCCTGCCACACCTGCGCCTCCACCGCCTGCGCCCGGCGAACCGGTGCCCGGCGAGGTGCCTGCTCCGCCCGCCGAACCCGGCACGGAGCCGCCCGCACCCGGTGAACCTGCCCCGGGCGCGCCCACGCCCGGAGACGGTGAACCCGAAACGATTGCGGCACCGGAGCCGGCGCCCGTACCCCAGGTCCCCGGCCAGAACTGCAGGGTGGGCGCCTGATGTCGGTGACCCATGGTGCGGGGGCTTTTCCGAGTCCCCCCGGTGGTTTCGCTCCGGCCCCTGCTCAATCCACGAAGCGCAACACCGAACTCGGACTGCTGCTCGTCGCGATCGGCATCACGATGGTGTCGATGATGCTCGTCGAGGCTTCGCTCGAGCAGGCGCTCACGATGGACCTCGCGAAGTACGGACTGGCGTACGCCGGGCTGTTCCTCGTCGCGCACCTGGCGGTGAGGAGGTACGCCAAGTACGCCGACCCGCTGCTGCTGCCGATCGTCGCGTTGCTCAACGGCCTCGGCCTCGTGCTGATCCATCGGCTCGACCTCGCCGACCAGGAGAACGCCCGCTATATGGGTCTCGCGGCGCCGTCACCCGATGCCAACCAGCAGATCCTGTGGACTGCGTTCGGCATCGCACTGTTCATCGCTGTCCTCGTCTTCCTCCACGACTACCGACTGCTTGCCCGCTTCAGCTACACCCTCGGGCTCATCGGGTTGATCGCCCTCGCCATCCCGGCGTTGCTGCCGTCGCAGTTCTCCGAGGTCAACGGCGCCAAGATTTGGATCAAGCTCCCAGGATTCAGCATCCAGCCGGGTGAGTTCGCCAAGATCCTGCTCATCATCTTCTTCGCGTCCGTACTCGTGGCGAAACGCGATCTGTTCACCACGGCAGGCAAGCATTTCCTCGGCATGGACTTCCCCCGTGCACGCGATCTCGGTCCCATCCTCGCCGCCTGGGTCATCTCCATCGGCGTCATGGTGTTCGAGAAAGACCTCGGAACGTCGCTGCTGCTGTTCACCACCGTCCTCGTGATGCTCTACATCGCGACGGAACGGGTGGGTTGGCTGATCATCGGGTTCTCCCTGCTCGCCGTCGGCTTCGTGTTCGCCTACCAGATGTTCGGTCACGTCAGGGTCCGCGTCCTGACCTGGGCCGACCCGCTCGCCGACTACAGCAACACGGGCTATCAGATTTCGCAGTCGCTGTTCGGACTGGCCACCGGTGGTGTCGCGGGCACCGGCCTCGGTAGCGGACGACCGGCCCAGGTACCGTTCGCGAAGACCGACTTCATCATCGCCGCGATCGGTGAGGAGCTGGGCCTGATCGGGCTCGCCGCGATCCTGCTGCTGTTCCTGATCCTCGTCATCCGTGGATTACGCACCGCCCTCGCGGTGCGCGACAGCTTCGGCAAACTGCTCGCAGCCGGTCTGTCGTTCACGCTCGCTGTCCAGTTGTTCGTCGTCGTCGGTGGTGTCACGAAACTGATTCCTCTCACGGGCCTGACCACACCGTTCGTCTCGTACGGCGGGTCGTCACTGCTCGCGAACTACCTACTGCTCGCTCTGCTCATGAAAATCTCGCATGCCGCGCGCGAACCCGCGCAGCCGCGGAAGAAACCGGTGACTCCCATCGCGGAAGCGCAAACGGAAATGATGGGGCGCGAATGAACACTCCGCTCCGCAAGGTCGCGATGGCCGTGATGTTCATGGTCGTCGCGCTGCTGGCCAACGCCACATATGTCCAGGTCATCAAGGCAGACAACCTGCGCACCGACCCGCGTAACTCGCGCGTGCTCATCGACGAGTACTCGCGTCAGCGCGGCCAGATCTCGGCGGCCGGGCAGGCACTGGCCGTGTCGATTCCCACCGACAGCCGCTACAAGTACCTGCGCCAGTACCCGGCGCCGCCCGCGCAGCCGATGAGTCCGCTCGCCTACGCGCCGGTCACCGGCTTCTACTCGATGCAGTACGGCAGCACCGGCCTCGAACGCAGCGAGGACGAACTGCTCAACGGCTCCGACAACCTGCTCTTCGGACGCCGCTTGTTCGACCTGGTGTCGGGGCGCAACCCGCGCGGCGGCAATGTGGTCTCGACGATCGATCCGGTCATGCAGCAGGTTGCGTACGACGAACTGACGTCCAAGGGATACACCGGGTCGGTCGTAGCCATCGAGCCGGCGACGGGCCGGATCCTCACGATGGTGAGCACGCCGAGCTACGACCCCAACCGGTTGTCCGGCCACGACGGCGCGGCAACGTCGGCGGCATGGGACGAGCTGAACGCCGACCCGGACAAGCCGATGCTCAACCGCGCGATCTCCCAGACCTACCCGCCGGGGTCGACGTTCAAGGTGGTCACGACCGCCGCGGCGCTCGACGCCGGCGTCACCCCCGACGACCAGTTCACCGCTGCCCCGAACATCACGCTTCCCGACACGACGACGACGCTGGAGAACTACGGCGGCGCTGCGTGCGGCGGCGCACCCACGGTGACTCTGCGCGAGGCATTTGCACGCTCGTGCAACACCGCGTTCGTCGAGATGGGCATCGATACGGGTCGTGAGGCTCTCATCGATCAGGCCGAGGCCCTCGGCGTCGGCGAGACCTTGGATATCCCCCTCCCGGTCGCGGAGAGCACCGTCGGACCCATCCCGGACGGCGCCGCGCTCGGACAGTCCACCATCGGTCAGCGCGACGTTGCGTTGACGCCACTCGAGAACGCGATCATCGCCGCAACTGTCGCCAACGGCGGTGTGCGCATGAAGCCGTATCTCGTCGAACGTCTCGAGGGGCCCGATCTTGCGCTCCTGGAGGAAACCAAGCCCGAATCCCTCGGGCAGGCCATCGACCCCTCGGTCGCGGCAACACTGACCGATCTGATGATCGGCTCCGAAGAATGGTCGGGTGGACAGGGTGCGATTCCCGGTGTTCAGATCGCGTCGAAGACCGGTACCGCCGAGCACGGCAGCGACCCGCGTAACACCCCGCCCCACACGCTGTATATCGGGTTCGCACCCGCACAACAGCCCACAGTGGCGGTGGCAGTGATCGTGGAGAACGGCGGCGACCGCTCCCTCGCCGCGACCGGCGGCTCGGTGGCCGCACCTATCGGACGGGCCGTGATATCGGCCGGAATACAGGGAGGCTGACATGGCTTTGTACAGCGGTGCCATGGTCGCCGACCGCTATCACCTCACGCGCCTCATTGCCACCGGCGGAATGGGACAGGTCTGGGAAGGCCTCGATACACGGCTCGACCGTCGGGTCGCAGTGAAGGTCCTCAAGGCAGAACTGTCCCATGACCAGGACTTTCTGACCCGTTTTCGGTTCGAGGCACGCACCACCGCGCAACTCAACAACCCCGGTATTGCCGGGGTCTTCGACTACGGCGAGACGACCGATGAAGAAGGGCAGTCCGTCGCCTACCTCGTGATGGAGCTGGTACACGGCGAACCGCTCAACGCGGTTCTCTCCCGTGTGGGCCGGTTGTCGTTGCCACAGGCCCTCGACATGCTCGAGCAGACCGGCCGCGCATTGCAGGCCGCGCACAACGCGGGTGTCGTTCACCGCGACGTCAAGCCCGGCAACATCATGATCACTCCTACCGGTCAGGTGAAGATCACCGATTTCGGTATCGCGAAGGCCGTGGATGCATCCCCGGTGACGCGCACCGGGATGGTCATGGGCACGGCGCAGTACATCGCGCCGGAGCAGGCTCTCGGCCAGGAGGCGACTTCGGCGAGCGACGTGTATTCGCTCGGTGCCGTCGGCTACGAGGTGCTGTCGGGTCGGCGCCCCTTCCTCGGGGAAAGTGTCGTCACGGTCGCAATGAAGCACGTGCAGGAGACTCCTGCACCACTGCCCGCCGACCTCCCCCCCGAGGTTCACGACCTCATCGACATCGCGATGACGAAGGACCCGAAGTACCGGTACTCGAGTGGCGGCGAGTTCGCAGATGCCGTCTCGGCCGTGCGGTCGGGCCGGCCCGCACCGCCGCCGGGCAATGTGCCGCCGGTGACGAGCGCGACCCGGGTGTTGCCTCCAGGTGTACCGGGAGCGACCACTACGGTGCCGATGCAGTCGGGGAAGCCGCAGACTCAACAGACGCAGCACTACGCGCCCACCGCGTACACGCAGGGCCCGTACACCGGGCCGTCTCAGCCACCGACGTCCGGCCCGCCTCCGCACGGTGCTGCGGGCGCAGCTGCATCCACGGGTGGGGGCGACGGCAACCGGAGGACGCCGAGCCCCACAGCCCTCGCCTGGGCCGCGGGCGTCGCGATCCTGCTTGCTGTCGTCACCCTGTTCATCGTCTTGACCGGCAATGACCAGGACGATCCCGACACCGGGCCGTCGCCGACCACTCAGATCACCACGACGACGCAGCAGCCCACCACCACGACACGTCCACCGCAGACCACGACGACGTCGGAATGGACAGCCCCGCTCCCGGTCCCCACTGAGCCGCCGACGTTCGAACCGACGACAACGGTCGAGGTTCCGACGTTCGAACCGACCACCACGGTCGAAGTTCCGACGCCGACCACGACGCAGGCCCCCACCACGACCACCGCGACACCCACGACCACGACCGCCACCACGACACAACCTGTCGAAGGAGAAGAGCCTCCGGATGGCGCTTCGGGTGGCGAAAACGGCGACGGAGGTACGGGAGGCGAAGACCCCTCAGCCAGCAACGGTACGAACAACGCACCGACGAACAACCAAGGAACGTCATGACCACACCGCGCAAGCTCTCCTCACGCTACGAGCTGGGTGAGGTTCTCGGCTTCGGTGGCATGTCCGAGGTGCATTTGGCACGGGATCTGAGGCTCGGCCGTGACGTGGCGATCAAGGTTCTGCGCGCCGACCTCGCGCGCGACCCTACGTTCTACCTGCGGTTCCGCCGCGAGGCCCAGAACGCGGCGGCACTGAACCACCCCGCGATCGTCGCCGTGTACGACACCGGTGAAGCCGAAACGGAAGCCGGCCCGATCCCGTACATCGTCATGGAGTGCGTCGAGGGCGACACGCTACGCGACATCGTGCGCGGCGAGGGACCGATGCCGCCGAAGCGGGCGATGGAGGTCATCGCCGACGTGTGCGCGGCGCTCGACTTCAGTCACCGCAACGGCATCGTGCACCGCGACGTCAAACCGGCCAACATCATGATCAACAAGGCCGGCGCGGTCAAGGTCATGGACTTCGGCATCGCCCGCGCGATCGCCGACGCGGCGAGCCCGATGACCCAGACCGCCGCTGTGATCGGGACCGCGCAGTACCTGTCGCCCGAGCAAGCGCGGGGCGAGCAGGTGGATGCGCGCTCCGATGTGTACTCGGTGGGCTGCGTGCTGTTCGAGATCATGACCGGCGAGCCCCCGTTCAAGGGTGATTCACCGGTTGCGGTTGCCTACCAGCATGTTCGCGAAGATCCGCCGTTGCCGTCGTCGGTGAATCAGCAGGTTCCCGCCGAACTGGATTCGGTGATCCTGAAGGCAATGGCGAAGAACCCCGCCAACCGTTACCAGTCCGCGGCGGAGATGCGCAGCGACCTGATCCGGGTCCTCAGCGGGCAGCGCCCCAGCGCACCGATGGTCATGTCCGACGAAGACCGCACCACCCTGATCGACTCGGTCGATCAGAACACGGGCCGGCACTACCGGCCCGCTGCCGCAGCCGGCGGTGCGGGCAGCGCCGTCGACGAAGGCGGCGGCGGCTCGGTGCTGCGCAAGGTTCTGTTCGGGCTTGCGGCTGTGATCGTCGTGGGCATCGTCGGGGTGTTCCTGTGGTCGTTGGGACCGGGTTCCACCGCGGCGCAGGTGGCCGTTCCCGACGTCCGTAACCTCGCGGCGAGCGAAGCCGAAGGTCAGCTCCAAGACAGTGGGTTCCGGGTGTCTCTCCAGGAGAAACCCGACTCCGTGGTGGCCGAGGGCAACGTGGTCAACACACGACCGGTGCCCGGTAGCCGGGCCGACGAAGGTTCGACGGTCACCCTCGAGGTGTCGAGCGGGCCCGAGCAGGTGCAGATCCCGCGGCTCGACGGACTCTCGCAGGAGAAAGCCGCCCAGCAACTCGACTCGGTCGGTCTGCTGCTCGACCCGAACGTGCTGCGGGCACCGTCCGACGAGGACGAGATCGACACCGTCGTCGGTCAGAACCCGTCGGCCGGCGCCAACATCGATCGTGCCTCCGCTGTGATCATCACGCTCGGCTCCGGGCCGGAACAGGTCCGTGTCCCGAACGTCGTGGGCCAGGCACAGGAAGTTGCCCGCGGCAACATCGAGGGCGCCGGATTCCAGGTCGTCGTCGAGCAGGTCGAGTCGAGCGAGGCGGCAGGCACCGTGGTGTCCACGAGCCCGGCCGGCGGCGCCACGACCGATCAGGGCGGCACCGTCACGATCCAGGTTTCCAACGGCGACCGGATCGAGATGCCCGTATTGACCAACCGCTCGGTGTCGCAGGCCCTGTCGGCGCTCCGTGCGGCCGGCTGGACAGGCTCGGCTGCTCAGCTCGTGCAGACTCGTGAGGCCACACTCGATGCCGGTCTCGTGGGCACGGTCATCACCCAGCAGCAGCCGCCCGGTTCAGAGATCTCCAAGACCGACACCGTGAGCGTCGGAGTCGGGGTGCTGGGTATCCGGTAGAGGACCCGATAGAGGCATCCTGCTACACGAAGGAGCTCGGACCCGTGACGGGTCCGAGCTCCTTCGTCTTGTCGAGACTGAGACCTGGTCGCGGCGAGGTCAGGCGGCGCCGCCGTCGAGCGCCCGGGCCATGTCGCTCTCGAGCTGCGCGACGAGCGCTTCCTCCGGCGCCCGGCCGCACACCGCGAGCCAGTTCGCCAGCATGCGATGACCGCCCTGGGTGAGTACCGATTCGGGATGGAACTGCACACCGTGGATGGGCAGTTCCGTGTGTCGCAGCGCCATGATCACACCGCTGTCCGTCTGTCCGGTGGCGACGAGTTCGTCGGGCATCGTTTCAGGGAGCACGGTCAGTGAGTGGTATCGGGTCGCGGTGAACGGATCCGGCAGACCGGCAAGGACTCCGGTGCCGTCGTGGTGCACAAGGCTGGTCTTGCCGTGCCGGAGTTCCGGTGCACGATCGACGGTTCCACCGAAGGCGACACCGATCGACTGGTGGCCGAGACACACGCCGAGCAACGGTGTGCGTGCGGCGGCGCAGGCCTTGACGAGATCGATGCTGACACCAGCGCGTTCGGGGGTGCCGGGGCCGGGGCTGAGCAGGATGCCGTCGAACTCGACGACCACCGCTTCGAGTGCGCCGGGCGCGGTCAGCCTCTCGTCGTCGTTGCGCCACACTTCTGCCCGGGTCCCGAGCTGACCGAGGTACTGCACGAGGTTGAACACGAAGCTGTCGTAGTTGTCGACGACGAGAATGCGCATGGTGAGAAGAGTACTCACCGAGTTATCGCGACGAGGCTCCGCCGGTGTAGGCGGGGACGGTGAGCTCGGAGCCGGCGCGCTGCGTGAATCCCAGGCCGTAGCGCGTGGAGTACTGCTTGTAGATACGCACTCCGGGTTCGGCATCGAGTGACGTCGTGATCTTCGCTGGATCCCCCAGCGCCGTGATGACGTACGGCGGCGAATAGGTGCGGCCGTGCAGTAGCAGGGTGTTGCCGATACAGCGGGGTGCCGACGTCGCGACGATCCGCTGATCCTGCATCGAGATGGCTTCGGCGCCACCCGCCCACATCGCGTTGAGCACGCTCTGTACATCCTGCTGGTGCACAACGAGGTCGTCGGGCGAGGCGTCGGCCGGATACCGGCCGTCGGCGTTGCGCGGTGCATCGGTCAACGTGACGGTGACGCCTGCACCCTGTCGTTCGGTCAGGCCCGCCGGATCTTCGAGCGCAGCGAGCTGCTCGAGCACGGCGGCGACCTCGTCGTCGCCGGTGGCGGCACCACTCTGAATCTGCGCGACCTGCGTGGCCAGCGTGTCGCGGGTGGCGGCGAGGTCGTCGGCTTCGGTCTGCGCCACGCGTACGAGGTCGGACAGGCGCTGTGAATCACTCGCGCGTAGTTCGGTGCCGTCGGAGACCCCGCGGGTGGTGCCGAGCAGCAGCCCCGCCACCAAGCACACGACGAGGGTCGCAGAGCCCCAGACCAGAGCGCGCAGCCGACCGTTCGACACGTCGAACCTCCATTTCGGCCACTGCGTTAGCGTGTACAGCACAGGTAGATGCCCAACCTACTCTGCCGGCCTGCAGGAGGCGGAGTCGTACCAGCGAGGACACCATGCCCAAGTCGAAGGTCAGGAAGAAGAAGGACGACGCGGTCGAAAGGTCGGTCAGCCGAACACCGGTGAAGGTGAAGGCTGCGCCATCGGGCAGCATCTTCGTCGCCGTGATGCTCGGTCTGATGATCTTCGGCTTGCTGTGGCTGATCGTGTACTACCTCGCCGCAGAGCAGATTCCCTTCATGGACAGCCTCGGTGCGTACAACTTCCTCATCGGATTCGGCTTCATGGTTGCGGGTCTGATCATGACGATGAAGTGGCGGTGACGGACTCCTGCGCAGCGGATTACACACGTGTGATTCATCCCCACCTGTGGAAAAACCTGTGCACAACTGTGCGGAAGTAGCGGCATGACCGAGCGATCTTCACTCGAATGGGCGACGCCGCCCGCCGCGATCGCGGCTCTCGCGGTCGGCGGAGTCGTCCTTGCGGTGGCCGCGGTGTTCGCGGTTCCCGACGCGGTGGGCCGGGTCCTGATCGGATTCGCTGCGCTACTCGTTCTTTCGATGGCGTTGTCGGCTTCCCGTCAACGCCCTCGCCTCGCAGTACTCGGCGACACCGACGGATCGGCATCCGGAATCGCGACCACCCGGCTCACCGGTCGCCGCGAATACCCGCGCACACAGTTGCACCGGGTGCGCATCGTCCAATACCCGCGCCTCGGGCGGCGGGTCTCGATGCTCGAAATCGACACGATCGATCCGGATACCGGCGACGAACGACTGATGATCTTCGGTCGCTGGGATCTCGGCACCGATCCGCGCGACGTGTACGACGCACTTGCGGTGCATGGTCTGGCGCCCGATCACACACCCAACTGAGAGCGCAGGCGTAGCACGGCGAGCACCACCAGCACGAGCCACACCACCGCCGTTGCGCCGAGCGCGATCCATCCCGTGCGGACGATCTTGTTCCGGTCGGTGCCTGCGCCGAGATACTGCGGCGCGTAGAGCAGGGCGGCCGTCGATGCGGCACCCGCGACCAGCCCGCCGAGGTGCCCCCACAGGGAGATGCCGGGGATCGTGATGCTGATGAAGACGTTGAGCGCGACCACGGCGAGGACGGGCGCGGGGCTACGACGCAACCGCAGCAGGATGACGGCCTGCGCGCCGAGCAGACCGAAGACGGCGCCCGACGCCCCGACGGTGACCGCATCGGGCTGCAGGAACATCACGGCGGCGGAACCGCCGACGATCGACACCGCATACACCGCGAGATAGCGGGCCCGGCCTAGCACCAACTCGGTATCGCGGCCGATGATCCACAGCGCGAACATGTTGACCGCGAGGTGTATCAGGCCGTAGTGCAGGAAGCCGCTGCCGAGAACACGGATGTAGTCGCCGTCGGCAGCGATCATGGGCGGCCACAGCGCCCAGTCGAGGAACAGCCGTGACGACTGCTCGTTGTTCATCACGCTGCCGGACTGCGCGGCAGTGATCCCGAAGATCGCGACGTTGAGCGCGATGAGGATGTAGGTGACCAGCGGAGTCGACCGGTCGGGGCGCACCGGCGCACCGGCGACAGTACGGGCCTGCGGTGCGGAGCGTTGCGCAGTCGCGACACACTCGACGCACTGATGCCCCACCGATGCGGGACGCAGGCAGTCGGGGCAGAAAGGCCGACCGCACCGCGTGCACGCGAGCAGTGTGGGGCGGTCGGGGTGGCGGACGCACCGCGGCTGGGACGCGGGGCCGCCCCCCTCGGCCGCCTCGCCCCAGCCGGGGTTCGTCATGTGTTTTCTCTCAGACTGTTCAGACGGTATTTCTGGCTCAGGCGATGGTGATGCTGTTGATCACGATGTCGTCGGTCGGGCGGTCGCCGCGATCGGTTGCGGTGCCGCCGATAGCGTCGACCACCTTCTTCGACTCCGCATCGACGACCTCACCGAAGATGGTGTGGCGACGGTTCAAGTGCGGGGTCGCGCCGAGCGTGATGAAGAACTGCGAGCCGTTGGTACCCGGGCCTGCGTTCGCCATCGCGAGGAGATACGGACCGTCGAACTGCAGTTCCGGATGGAACTCGTCGCCGAACTGGTAGCCCGGGCCACCGCGACCGGTTCCGGTCGGGTCGCCGCCCTGGATCATGAAGCCGTCGATGATGCGGTGGAAGATCGCGCCGTCGTAGAACGGGCCGGTGGCCTCGCCCTTCGCGTTCTGGGTCTTGTACTCCTTCGAGCCGTCGGCGAGGCCGACGAAGTTCTCGACCGTCTTGGGCGCATGGTTACCGAACAGGGAGATGACGATGTCTCCACGGTTGGTGTGGAGCGTGGCGGTTGCTGTCTGCTTGGGTGAAGTCACACCCCCATGTTGCCATCCTTGTGTTGTTCGGCGCGGCACTCCTTCCCACTGTGATGCGCGTCCCGCGCTTCTCCCGGGAGGATGAGCCGGTGTGGCAATGTGGAGCCATGACGAGTGTGAGCGAGTCCGTTTCTAAAAGCGCCCTTCCTGAGTCCGTCCGCAACCTCGTACGTCCGATCGACGACACCACCAACCTCGGTGGTGCGCTCCGTGTCGCGGGTGACGGTGCTGTGGCACTGGCTCAGGGCTCTGCGGCAGCCGGCCTCGTCGTCGCTCGCAAGAGTGTCGACGCATCCAAGGAACTCGCCGCTCACGCGCGGCGCGCGCGCGAAGAGGTATCGCCGCTGATCAAGGCCGCCACGGAGAAGGCTCGGGCCGAGAAGGCCGCTGTGCAGAAGAGCGTCCCGAAGTCGCGTGGCGGACGGAAAGCTCTGATCATCACCAGCGTTCTCGGCGCCGTCGTCCTCGGTGGTGTCGTGTTCTACCGCACCCGCCGCCCGTCGTTCCCACCGGTAGCAGCCGAGCCGCCCCGCGTGCAGGCGGTGCCCAGCGACGACGAGCCCGCAGGCGCCTGAGTCGCCGATCGCGAGGACCTCGGCTGTCCCCCGGCGTTCGGGTCGGCCGGGGTTACCGGTCGGTATCGAATCCATCGAATGGTGTGTCCAGTACCACAGAAGAGCGGATACTCGCGGGTAGACACTCTCTGATGGAGGCGCATCATGACCGGATCCGCACACGTCACCGAAGAACAAGCACGCGCAGTCGCCGAAGAATCACGCGAAGCCGACTGGGACAAACCCTCGTTCGCGAAAGAGTTGTTCCTCGGCCGGCTCACCCTCGATCTCGTCCACCCGTTCCCACGTCCCACCCCCGATGAGGACGCGCGCACCGAAGAGTTCTTGACGAAGCTTCGGAACCTGTGCCGAACCATGGACGGCAGCGTCATCGAACGCGACGCGGCGATCCCCTCCGAGTACGTCGCCGGACTCGCCGCCCTCGGGTGCTTCGGCATGAAGATCAAGCCCGAATACGGCGGACTCGGGCTCTCCCAGGTGGCATACAACCGCGCATTGACACTGGTGGCGAGCGTGCACCCGAGCATCGGCGCCCTGCTGTCGGCCCATCAGTCGATCGGTGTACCCGAACCGCTCATGCTCGCAGGGACCGACGAACAGAAGCGCGAGTACCTCCCCCGATGCGCAAAGGGCGCCATCTCGGCGTTCCTGCTCACCGAACCCGACGTCGGCTCCGACCCCGCACGACTCGCATCGACGGCAACCCCGATCGACGACGGCGACGCGTACGAGCTCGACGGGGTCAAACTGTGGACCACCAACGGGGTCGTCGCCGAACTGCTCGTCGTGATGGCACGCGTTCCCCGCATCGACGGCCACAGTGACAAGGCACATCGGGGCGGGATCTCGGCGTTCGTCGTCGAAGCAGATTCTCCGGGCATCACAGTGGAGCACCGCAACACGTTCATGGGATTGAAAGGCATCGAGAACGGCGTCACACGCATGCACAAGGTGCGGGTCCCCGCGCGAAACCTCATCGGGCGCGAAGGCGACGGCCTCAAGATCGCGCTGACCACCCTCAACGCCGGGCGCCTCGCCATTCCCGCCATGTGCTCCGGCGCGGGCAAATGGTCGCTGAAGATCGCGCGGGAGTGGTCGGCGGCGCGAGTCCAATGGGGCAGGCCCGTCGGAGAACACGCTGCGGTCGCCTCGAAGATCTCGTTCATCGCCGCCACGACCTACGCGCTCGAGTCCGTCGTGGAGCTCTCCGGACAGATGTGCGACGAGAAACGCAACGACATCCGCATCGAGGCCGCGCTCGCGAAATTGTGGTCCAGCGAAATGGCGTGCATCATCGCCGACGAGCTCGTACAGATCCGCGGTGGTCGCGGATACGAGACCGCGCAGTCGCTTGCGGCGCGCGGCGAACGTGCCGTTCCGACAGAGCAATTGGTGCGTGATCTGCGTATCAACAGGATCTTCGAAGGGTCGAGCGAGATCATGCGGCTGCTCGTCGCGCGAGAGGCGGTCGACGCACACTTGAAGGCCGCGGGCGATCTCGCCGATCCCAAGGCTTCCGTCGAGGCGAAGGCGAGGGCCGCAGCGAAGGCGAGTGGTTTCTACGCCAAATGGCTCCCCAAGCTGGTGACCGGCAAGGGGCAGCTCCCGAAGTCCTACGCCGAATTCGGTGCTGTGGCTGCCCATCTCAGGTACGTGGAACGCTCCTCTCGGAAGCTCGCACGGTCGACGTTCTACGGGATGGCGCGCTGGCAGGCCGGGCTCGAGAAGCGACAGAACTTCTTGGGACGCATAGTCGACATCGGTGCCGAACTGTTCGCGATGGCGGCGTGCTGCGTCCGTGCCGAGCGGCAACGCGCCGACGGGCATCCCGGCGCCGACGATGCCTTCGTGCTGGCCGATACGTTCTGCGACCAGGCGCGCATTCGTGTCGAGGCACTCTTCGACGGGTTGTGGACCAACACCGACGACGCCGACGTCGCGCTCACCCACGGTGTGCTCGAGGGTCGCTACACGTGGCTCGAGAACGGGGTGCTCGATCAAAGTGAAGGTACCGGTCCGTGGATCTCCGAATGGGCTCCGGGAGCATCGGCGTACGAGAACCTCGCGCGGCGCTACAGTGTGTCGCCGAATCCGACCTGAAACGGCGACGAAACGGCCCGCGCTCGAGGAGCGCGGGCCGCATCACATCACGTCATCGGTGGATCAGAATGCCCCGCAGTTCGACGGTGCGGGATTGTCTGCGAAGCGATCATTCATGTACGCCACGGCCTCGGGCATTCCACCGAGCATGGGCAGCGCATGGTTGACGATGAATCCGGGAAGGATCGGCGGAGTGTTGTTCGGGGAGAACTGCACCGTAGCGCCCTGGGCGCACCAATCCAACGCCATCTGCCGACCCTGGCCGTACGGCACGGTGTCGTCCTGAGTGCCGTGCTGCACCAGGACCGGAATCTGGGGCGCCCGCAAGCCGATTCGCTGTTCTGCGATGGCCTCCTGGACCTCCGGGATCCGCCCGATCACCACGCCGAGCGGTTCGCCCGTGCGCGTGTAGTCGCTGGTTTGCTGGAAACCGAAACGGAACAGGGTCTCGGGCAAGCACTGATTCGCTACCGCCGCGAGCATCTCGCGACCACGATCGTTGATCTCGGCGTCGATGACGTCCGCCAGCTTCGGGTAGGCCTCCACCAGACCGTTGGTGGTGTAACCGATGGCGCCCGTGAGGGCGGTGCCGTCGATCTGATCGAGCGTCGCGACCAGGTCTGCCGGCGGAGCACCAGCGTATGCACCCTTCAGATCGAGTTCGGGGGCGTAGCTGGGTGCCAGCTCGGCCGCAGCCGATACAGCGCCACCACCCTGCGAGTAGCCGAAGAGTCCCACCGGGCCGTCTTCCGAGATGGAGGCCTCGGGCAGATTCTGGGCGGCGCGGACGGAATCGAGCACCGCGTGGGCTTCGGCCGCGCGGTTGACGTACGTGTGGTGCCCGGGTGTGCCCAGACCGTCGTAGTCGGTGATCACCACGGCGATGCCCTGCAGCAGCATCGCGTTGATCGAGATCAGTTCGTATTCGGTGAAGAGATCGAGTGGCGGCGTGTACTGCACCACGTGGTTGAGAGCCTTGGACGGTGCGCACTGGTCGCCCTGGCCCTGTGTTCCGGGTGCCAGCGCGATCAGCGGTCGCTCACCCGGCCCGTTCCACGCCATGGAAGGTTCGAGGTAGGTTCCGCTCACTGCGTTCGCGTCGCCGTTGGCGTCGTTACTGCGGTAGAGCAGCCGTGTTCCCTGAGCGGGGAATACGCCGTCGGGCGTGGGCACGCGGATCGCGAGATCGGAAGACTCGGTACGAATGAGGTCGCCCGGTGCTCCGGTCAGTACCTCCGGAGGCTGGTAGAAGTCTCCTTCTGCATTCGCAGTCGCCGGGCCGACCAGCAGACCTGCCAACATCGCCGCAGAAACGAGTCCCGCTGACACCCCCCATCGCACAGTACGACCCGCCATCGATTCCTCCGTTTTGTCAAAAAAGTGTGCCGCCCATCACGGCAGTACGCAATGTAACACGTATCTACTCGGCAGTAGGTTCAAGCTCCGAGTTCTGTGACCTGCCGGAGAGCGCATTCTGCACCCGTATGGTGTCGTCACTGCCCCATCCCTGCGGAACGAGAATTTCTGCCCACAGATCGGCCGCGTCCACCCCGTACGAATGACCGTGCCCGTCGGGTACGTCCGCAGAAAAGACCATGTCCAAGGTCACCTGCCAGAACGTCACGAACGGTATCCAGCGCATCCCCGGGTCCACGTCGGGGCCGAGCGGCTCACGCAACCAATCGGGCTCGTGCAGAATCAGATCGAACGACCACCACGTGATCGGGTCGCTCGCATGCTGCCAGAACACCACACGTGGAAACTCCCACTCGCCCGGAAGATCGGCATCCTCCGGTACGGACGCGAACCGGATGTTCCGCCCGCCGTCGACGATCGGCAGACGCTCGAGGGAACCCTCGTCGCGACCCTCGGTGATCCTCCCCCACGGCTCCGCGAAATTCGGTGTGCCCACGAGCAATGCACCGTCGGTCATGGCAACGAGCGCTTCGCCGGACGCGAAAGCCGCTTGACCACCGTATGATCCGAGACTCTCTCCGAAAACCACGAGTTTCGGTCGTGTGTCCTCGGGAAGTTCCTCCCACCTCGTGTACACCGCGTCGAACAACGCGCGCCCGGCATCCTGGGGGGTTTCGCGATCGGCCAGGAAGGCCAATGGACTCGGCAGGAACGAATACTGCATCGCCGCAATCGCGGAATCACCACCACTCACGAATTCCAATGCACCTGCGACATTCTCGTTGACCCAACCGCGTCCGGTCGTGGTCACCACCGCCAGCACCGCCCGATCGAACGCCCCTGTCCGGTCCAGCTCCGCGACCACCTTCTCTGCGCCTTCCTCGACGGTGCCGACCGACTCCTTGCCCACATACGCACGAATCGGCGTCAACGCGGATTCTCCGGTGGCAGCGGTGATCTCATCGGTGGTCGGACCACCGGAAACGAAGGTGCGGCCTTCACGTCCCAGCGTGTCCCACGCTTCGAGCGAGTCGGGTGAGCCGGACCGCTCGGGTGCCGTCGGCCGGCTCACCCCTTCTGCCGTCCCGTGATCCGATGCGGCGGCAGACGTCTCCGCGACCGAAAGGATTCCCCGATACACACCGCGATCGAACACCACCACGAGCACCAGTGCGACGACGATGGTCGCGGCAACTTTCGCGACACTGTCAGGTAGGAATCGTGCAGAGATCGCGGACAGCCACACCACCTCGAACCTCAGGAGACGTGCCACGGCGATCAGCAGGAGCGCCACCACCAGTGAGACGAGCAGAACCGGCAGATACAGAAGGCGTTCGAGCCGTTCGAGGCCGACCAGTTCCCGAACGACCTGCTGCCACCACGACCCGAGGACAAGGAAGGTCGGGATCACCACCAGCGCGGTGACGGCCAGCAGCCACCACCCGCGACGCCGAGTCGCGTCGGTCCACTGTGGGCGCACACCGCACCTGCGCAGAATCCACGCGACAAGGCATCCGATTCCGTATCCGGTAGCGATCGATATTCCGGTCGCGACGCCCTGCAGGTACCACACGCGCGGCAGCAGCGACGGCGACATCGACTGGGCGAAGAAGAACAGCGCGACAGCGAGCCCGACCGGATGGGCCGCGCGCCGATAGACGATCTCCTTGAACGACCCGGGCTCCGATGCGCCCTCCTGCTGCGTCATCGCTGGAGTGTAAAGCGGATATTCAGGGCATGCGCGGGTTACGGTGGCCCATACGGCGTGCCACGCCCTCCCGGAAGTACAAGGGGGCATGATGTAAGCAAATCGTTACAGGGAGGGTTCGAATGGCAATCGGGGTAGGGCTTCGGATAGGCAGGATTGTCTCCACAGCTGTGGTGGCATCCAACGAACCCGGCACCCCGGATCCCGTTGTCATCGCACGCGACACCGTCCTGCACATCGACCACGACGGCAACTCCCAGCTCGGCGGTTCGACCCGAGCGATCGACGAGGCACGCACTCTTTCCGGCTTCCTGTCGCGCGTCGGCGACCCCGGAGGAATTGCTGCGAGCGACGGCCGTGTCTACCGCGCCGAGGATGCCATGGCGACCGCGGTTCACTGCCTCCTCAACGAATGTCATCCGCTTCCGACCTTCGGAGGCATGGACAGGGACACCGACCCCGGCTACACCGCCACGTACCCGTCGCATTGGGATCCGACGAAAGTCTCGGTGCTACGCGCCGCCCTCGACTACGCCGAACTGAGACACGTCGACCTCGTCTCCGATGCCCAGGGCGCCGCAACGTGGTACGCATCGGAAATCTCCGAAACTCCGGGCCTTCTCATCGGCGTCTATCACGTGGACGACGCCGGATCCACGGTCACACTGGTTCGCTCCGGTGTTCCCGCGGGAAAGGCCTTCCGTGTCGCGGCCAAGGGCGCGCCCTCCCCGGCAGCGCAACTCGCGACAGCGCTCGGCGCGTTCGGGTGGATGCCCCACAACCTCGATGCCGTCGTAGTCATGGGCGACGGACTCATCGCACGCGATCGGTCGCACATTCAGGAGATCGCGAACATCCTCTCGACGAAACTGATGGTGCGGAGCCTCGTCGGCCCGGGGCCCGAGCAGACCGCTGCCCTCGGCGCCGCGATCCTTGCCACCGGGTTCACACCCGCACGAGAAAAGAAGGCGCGCATCGGCCTGCCGCCGTCGTACGACCGGACAGATGTCCTCACCGGAGGATTCGCGCGCATGCGCGAAGCCGAGTCCGACTCGGAGGCAGACATACCGGTGGCTGTTGCCACCACCGGCACGCCTCCGGCCCGAGAGTCGGCGGGAGGCTCCTCAGCAACCGAAATGGTGGGCGAGGATCAAAAAGCACTGAGCACCACCAGTGGCCCCGAGCCACCCGTCGATCCGAAGGTGTCGACGCGTACGTATGCGCTGGCCGGGATCGGTGCAGTGATCCTCGTGCTTCTGGCGCTCGCCTTGATGCTCTGACTATTCGACGCTGATTACTCGACGCTGCCTACTCGGCCGTGTCCGTCCCGGTGATCGAGGCGAGTTCCGCCGCGTCCTCGGCGCCGAACTTCTCTTCGAGAACCTCCGGTGTGTAGTCGAGGTCGATCTCCTGAACGGGCCGCCCACGCGCGGATTCGATCGCCCCGAGGCGACGTTGCGCCCTATCGGCCGCATAGACGACGAACTCCTCGGGCTCGAGTCCGTAGGGCTGTTCGTCGAACTGGTCGTTGACCCACCCGATCATCCCCAGTGCCATGGGAAGCAGCTCGTTCATCCGTTCCTGCACGACATTCCAGTTCGAATCGTCGGCCGCAACGTGTCGCCGGCACGTGAACGTCCCCCAGGCCATGTGACGACGTTCGTCGTCGCCGATGCGCCGCACCAGTTCCTGCATGCCCGGCAGGATCCCCCGCGTCGTGCACACCTTCTGCCAGGCGTAGTAGCCGGTGAGGGCGAGGCTTCCTTCGATCACGTGGTTGTAGGTGACGCTCGCCCGCACCTGGTTCGCGGGTGACGGATCGGAGTCGAGCACCTTCAGACAGTGCGGTAGTTCTTCGTAGAACAGCTGACGGTAGTAGGGGTTGTCGGCCACATACGGATGCAGATCGGACGTGAGGCCCACCTCGTCCATCCACAGCCGGAACACCTGCATGTGTTTGGCTTCCTCGAAGCAGAACTGCGTCAGATACATCTCGTCGCCGATCCTGCCTTCGGCCGCCATCGCCCGGAGGAACGGTTGGATGTCCTGGGTGACCGCCTCCTCGCCGGCAACGAACTGCGCCACGAGGTACGTCGAGCTGCGCTGTTGCTCGGAGTTCAGGTCTGCCCAATCCGCGGCGTCGCGGGAGAAGTCGAGGTCGTGAGGATCCCAGAACTTGGCGTTGCCCTTCGAGAAGAGCCGAAGAGGGAAGGCGTCCCAGTTGAGGCCACCTTCCCTCAGCGACGCAAACCCCTGACGTTGCTGTGTTACCCCGGTCACATCAATCAGGCTAACCCCGTCCGAGCCCGGCGTCACACATTTGGTCAGTTCTCCAAGAGCACATCCCCCGGATATCCATCGGACCCATATCCAGGAGGTATAACGAAGACGGCAGATCCGACCGGGGTGGTCCACATGTTGAGTGCGTCGTGCTCTGCAAGGCGTTGCTGCACGGGAACGAACTGCCGATCCACGTCACCCTGATACGCGGCGAACAGCAGACCTGAGCCGTCGCCGTCGTCGTAGTTGTAGGCGCGGCGGAGGAACTGTTCGTCGGCGCTCCGCGGCCGAGCCCGAGCGACGTGCGACTGCGGCGGAATCACCGGGATCCCGTGGTCGTCGACCGCCTCGAAATCGGCATCCTCGTGCTCGGTGGTGCCGGTCAGAGGCGAACCGTCCGATTGCCTGCGACCCATCACGAGGTCCTTGGCAGGACGGTCGAGCTCGTCCCACGTGTCGAGCTCCATGCGAATGCGACGCAATACGAGTGACGTCCCACCCGTCAGCCAGGCCGGCTCAGCGACATTCCATACCTGACGATCGAAGTCCGGGGTCGCCGGTGGCGGATTGACGGTGCCGTCGACCTGGCCCATCAGGTTGCGCATCGTCAACCCGTCGGGTCTGGTGCCCACGGCATGCCTGAAGCCTCGTTGCACCCACCTCACCGACGCACGCGACCGCACACTCTTGGTGAGCGTGCGCACCGCATGCGACACCGTCACCGGATCGTCGCCACACACCTGCAACAACAGGTCGCCACCCGACCAACGGTCCTCGAGCCTGTCGATGTCGAACAGCGGTAGCGGCCGAAGCCACGACGGTCGTGCAGCGGCCAGATCTGCCGTATCGAACACGGCGCTGCCGTAGCCGACGGTGATGGTGAGCCGCGCGGGATCCACCGCCAGCTCGGGTTCGGTGTCACCCAGCGCCGGCATTCCCTGGCTGAGCCGACGTGTGTCCTCGGCCCACACCTTCATGACCCCGATCAACCCGACACGATCGACATCCGGTTTCAGGTCGAGGGCGACGAACGAGGAAAACGCCTGCGGTGCGGTATCGATCCCTGCCTGGTGCACACCGTGGCAGTCGACAGTGTTCGCTCCCATCCGCTCGGGTTCCCGAGTCGCAGCAGCGACTCCCGCGCCCGCCGCACCGAGACCGACCGCACCCAGCACCGCGGCGCCACCACCCAGCAGACGACGACGACTGAGCTCAGCCACTGTGATCGGCTCCGGCTCCACCTCCGTGCCCGGGCGCGTATTCCTCCTGGGCACCCGCGAAGTCCCGCACCTGGGCTGTGAAGTCCTTCGTGGAACCGTCGTCGAAGGTGAGGGTGAAGCTCACGTCGGCTCCGGGGACGATCGGTCCGGTCAGATCCATGAGCATGAGGTGGTCGCCTCCGGGTGCGAGGCTGTGCACACTGCGGGCCTCGACGACGAACCCGGATTCGGATTCCCGCATCATCACGGCGCCGCCGTCGACCGCGACCATCTCGTGCAGTTCGGTGCTGCCCGCGCTGGGACTCGTTGCCGACACGATGTGCACGTCTTCGTCGCCGGTGTTCTCGAGTTCCGCGAACGCGGCGGTCATGCCGGAGTCGGCTGCCTTCGCCCAGGAGGACGAGACGACGAGCGAGTCTGCGGTGACCGTGTTGTCGCTGTCGGTACTGCAGCCCGCAACGAGAACGGCGGCGGTGAGTAGAAGTGGTGTTCTGAAAGTCTTGATCATCGGGTTTTTCTCCATACTGTCTTCCGGGCATGCGGCCACGCCGATCGCCGCACAGCAGCGATCCCGGGAGGGGCTCGTGAACGAGGTCGAGGTCAGGCCGCGAGAGCCGGTGGACCTCGCGTGCCGAGCCCGGCGGCGGGGAGAAGCACACGACGTGTGCGCGGACGGTGCTCGACCCACGGTGTGACGCGCGAACGCACGGGCGGCGCGGTGTAACCGCGTGGGACGAGACGATGCAGTGCTGCCAGCGCGATGCTGCAGCCGCGCTCTGCGCCGATGATCAGCACAGCCGCGACGCCCACTGCCGCAATGTGCGCGGCGACCATGGCGAGGCTCGGCACGTGTATGTGCCCGGACTCGAGAACGAGTGCGATGTGGCCGAGAATTTGGCCTACCGTGAGGACTGCGATCGCGGAAAGGCGAGTTCCCGCCGCCGTCGCCCCGACCGCAACTGCCGCCGCGAGGAGAAGGGCAACAGAACCCTGACCGGGCGTTGCTCCCCCGCCCGCTGCATGAGCGGCGATACTGACTGCACCGGAAGTACCCCCGACGAAACACCCGCGCGTATGCGCCACGAGCGTGCGTTCGGTGGACATGACCCAATGGTACGTCTGGTACTACGAAGCGTCGTACAGGGCCGTCGTTTCACGTGAAACATGCACCCGGCCCGGGTATCAGCCGACTCACTCTCGCCGCTTGCCTCATGAGATGGTGACGTTCTGCCAGATTGGAAGCCGACCGAGCCGCTTCGGCATACATCCGCGCGGCATCCGCGAGATCACCTGCCTTCTCGTGGAGATACGCCGAGGCTGCGCGGTGTCGCGGCAGATCGGGATCTACTGCGGCCAAGGCCGCGAGCCCTGCCGCAGGACCGTCGGCCTCACCGATCGCGACGGCACGGTTGAGTTCGACGACCGGGCTTCCGGTGAGGCGAAGCAACTCGTCGTACCAACCGACGATCTGCACCCAGTCGGTTTCGTCGACCCGCAGCGCGTCGGCGTGCAGGGCCGCGATGGCGGCCTGGGCCTGGAACTCGCCGAGCCGGTCTCGGGCCAACGCGGCCTGCAGAATCTCGACGCCCTCGGTGATGAGCGAGATGTCCCAGCGGGAGCGATCCTGCTCGGCCAGCGGGACCAGGCTCCCGTCCGCACGCGTACGAGCGGATCGACGAGCGTGGTGCAACAGCATCAACGCCAGCAGCCCGGCGGTCTCCTCGTCGACGTTCGTGCCCGCCAGCTGCCGAGTGAGCCGAATCGCTTCGGCAGCCAGGTCGACCTCGCCTGTGTAGCCCTCGTTGAACACCAGGTAGAGGACACGTCGCACCGTTGCGAGATTGCCCGTCGATTCGAACCGCACACCAGCGACGGTTCTCTTCGCCCGGCTGATCCGCTGTGCCATCGTCTTCTCCGGCACGAGGTAGGCCGATGCGATCTGCCTGGTCGTCAGACCCCCGACGGCGCGCAGCATGAGTGCCACGGCCGACGTCGGGGTCAGGGACGGATGGGCGCACAGCAGGAACAGATGCAGCGTGTCGTCGGCCGTCTCGGTCGGGCCGGGTGGCGGCTCGATCACGACTCGCTGCTCGCGATCCCTACGCGCCGTCTCGGAGCGATACACGTCGACGAACTTGCGCCACGACACCGCGACCAGCCACCCCTTCGGGTCCGCGGGTGGGCGGTCCGGCCATGCCCGGACCGCCTCGATGAGTGCTTCCTGCACGGCATCCTCGGCGGTCTCGAAGTCGACTCCGCGATGCACGAGGACGCCGATCGCTGCGGGTGTCAGCTCCCTGAGCAGCTGTTCGTCCACGTCACTCGGTGATCGTCGGCGGTGCGGTGAGGAACGGCCGCAGTTCGAGCCACTCGTGGATCGGCTTGCCGCCGGCACCCGGGGCTGCCGACAACTCACCGGCAAGCGTCACGGCGCGCTCATAGGAGTCGACGTCGATCACCATCCATCCGGCGATGAGGTCCTTCGTCTCCGCGAAGGGTCCGTCGGTGACCGGCGGGCGTCCCTCACCGTCGTATCGGACGAACGTGCCTTCGGGTGCGAGGGCCTGGCCGTCGACGAATTCACCGGTCTTTTCGAGTTTCGCCGCGAAATCGTTCATGTACTTCACGTGGTCGTCCACCTCTTGCGGGGTCCACTGATCCATGGGGACGCTGTTCACGGATTCGGGTGCGCCGCGGTAATGCTTGAGCAACAGGTACTTCGCCATCGTGGTCTCCTCGGTTCTGCGCAACCCCTATGGCCGCATCCACACCTGGGACGGAGCTGTTCGGCCGGTCTCGACATCGTCGGCAGAATTTCTTCGAAGTTTCTCGTCCCCAAGATCCCACGCGGCCACCGAGTGGTCCACCCCATCGACAGTTGATACCCGTGGGGGGTATAGGTACATTGGTCGATGGAACGTCTACCTGCACCGATCGAGAAGAGGAACACATGAGCACCACCACCATCACGGTGACCGGCATGACCTGCGGACACTGCGTTTCCTCTGTCCGTGAAGAAATCGGCGAGATCCCCGGCGTCACCGGAGTGAACGTCGACCTCGAAAGCGGACGCGTCGACATCGAATCGAACACCGTGATCGACACCTCAGCAATCGCAGCAGCAGTCGACGAAGCCGGCTACACGATCGCCGGCTGACCGACTGCGCCAGCGACCACCAGCGAGGAGGACATGGTGAACACCGGCATCGACCAGGCCGCCGGCCGGATCGAACTCGAGATCGGCGGTATGACCTGCGCGTCCTGCGCCAATCGGATCGAGCGCAAACTGAACAAGCTCGACGGAGTCACAGCCACGGTCAACTACGCCACCGAGAAGGCGCGCGTCGATTACGTCGGAGAGGTATCACCCACCGACCTCGTCGCGACCGTCGAGCAGGCCGGTTACACCGCGTCTCTCCCCGCACCGCCCGCTACCACCGACTCCGAGCCCGTCGCGGAACCGGATCCGACAGCGGCACTGCGGCAGCGCCTGCTGATCTCACTGGTGCTGAGCGTGCCGGTGATCGCCATGGCCATGATCCCGGCAGTGCAGTTCCCGAACTGGCAGTGGCTCTCACTCACCCTCGCCGCTCCGGTCGTCGTATGGGGCGCTTGGCCGTTCCACAAGGCCGCCTTCACCAACGCACGACACGGCGCCGCCACCATGGACACCCTCGTCTCGGTCGGCACCCTCGCCGCGCTCGGCTGGTCGGTCTACGCCTTGTTCTGGGGCACAGCCGGGATGACCGGCATGACACATCCGTTCGAACTGACCATCTCCCGCACCGACGGCGCAGGAAACATCTACCTCGAGGCGGCAGCCGGGGTCACCACCTTCATCCTCGCCGGCCGCTACTTCGAAGCACGCTCCAAGCGTCGCGCCGGAGCCGCGCTACGTGCACTGCTCGAAGTCGGCGCCAAGGAAGTCTCGGCGCTCCGCGACGGCGTCGAACAGCGGATCCCGATCGGGGAATTGGCCGTCGGCGACGAGTTCGTGGTCCGGCCCGGCGAGAAGATCGCCACCGACGGCGTCGTCGTCGATGGCTCCTCCGCCGTGGATACGTCGATGCTCACCGGCGAATCCGTGCCGGTCGAGGTGGGTCCGGACGACCAGGTCGTCGGCGCCACCGTCAACGTGGGTGGACGGATCGTCGTTCGCGCCACCCGCGTCGGATCCGACACGCAGCTCTCCCGGATGGCACGGCTCGTCGAGGACGCTCAAACAGGTAAAGCCCAGGCCCAGCGTCTGGCCGACAGGATCTCCGGTGTCTTCGTCCCGATCGTGATCGTCCTGTCGATCGCTACTCTCGTGGTCTGGCTCGTCGCCACCGGTTCGGTCTCCGCCGCATTCACCGCAGCCGTCGCCGTGCTGATCATCGCCTGCCCCTGTGCGCTCGGATTGGCGACACCGACCGCCCTGATGGTCGGCACCGGTCGCGGTGCACAGCTCGGCATCCTGATCAAGGGCCCCGAGGTCCTCGAATCGACCCGACGCATCGACACCGTCGTCCTCGACAAGACGGGCACCATCACCGCCGGAAAGATGACCCTGGTCGACGTGATCGTCGCCGACGGCGAGGACACCGACAAAGTGCTGCGCCTGGCGGGAGCGCTGGAAGACTCCTCCGAACATCCCATCGCACAGGCGATCGCCAGGGCCGCCCGCGAGAAGGTGGGCAACCTGCCGAGCGTGGAACAGTTCACCAACATCACCGGACTCGGCGTACAGGGCACTGTGGACGGCCACGCGGTACTCGTCGGACGGACGCGGCTGCTCGCCGACTTCGCCCAGCCACTGCCCACCGACCTCGACGACGCCATGGCAGCCGCTGAAGCCGACGGCAGAACCGCCGTCGCGATCGGCTGGGACGATGCTCCACGGGCAGTGCTGGTGGTCGCCGACGTCGTCAAACCCACCTCAGCCGAGGCGATCGCCCAGCTGCGCGAACTCGGCCTGACACCGATCATGCTCACCGGCGACAACACCGCTGCTGCGACGGCCATCGCAGCGCAGGTGGGAATCGACGAGGTGATCGCCGAAGTTCTGCCTGCGGAGAAGGTCGAGGTCGTCAAGCGCCTACAGGACCAGGGCAAGGTCGTCGCGATGGTCGGCGACGGGATCAACGACGCCGCAGCACTCGCTCAGGCCGATCTCGGGCTCGCGATGGGCACCGGCACCGACGTCGCGATCGAGGCCGGCGATCTGACTCTCGTCCGCGGTGATCTGCGGGCGGCAGCGGATGCGATCCGTCTGTCTCGTCGTACCCTCGGCACCATCAAGGGCAACCTGTTCTGGGCCTTCGCATACAACGTCGCGGCACTACCGCTGGCGGCGATGGGTCTGCTCAACCCGATGATCGCGGGCGCCGCAATGGCCTTCTCCTCGGTGTTCGTAGTCAGCAACAGCCTGCGACTTCGACGTTTCCACTGAGCCATAATCGACGAAGTGCCACATGACAGCCAGGAGGACACCATGGCCACCCCCACCCCCGCGGCCGCACCACCCGAGGTCCCCGAGGCCGACTGCCATGAGCACGCAGGCCACGGATACATCACCGAGAAGGACGCCTACCTCAAGCGACTCAAGCGCATCGAGGGCCAGGCCCGCGGACTTCAGAAGATGGTCGAAGAAGAGAAGTACTGCATCGACATCCTCACGCAGGTCTCGGCGATGACCAAGGCCCTGCAGGCCGTCGCGATGGGCCTGCTCGAAGACCACATCAGTCACTGCGTCGTCGACGCCGCCGTCGCCGGTGGTCCGGAAGCGGACGCGAAGATCAAAGAAGCAACCGACGCCATCGCCCGGCTGCTGCGATCCTGATCGGAAACTTTCCTCCCGTCCCTTGGGTTCCCGTTGGTTCTGAACCTGCGGAAACCCAGGGAAGCGGAGGAAGGTTCGATACAAACGAGTGAAGGGCGCTTCCGATTTCTCGGAAGCGCCCTTCAACTGTGGAGCCTAGGAGATTCGAACTCCTGACATCTGCCTTGCAAAGGCAGCGCTCTACCAACTGAGCTAAGGCCCCGTATGCCGAACTACCGGCTGGGTACCGCGTGCCACTCATCCTCGCTCCGGAGCATCCGGGCGATTCCGAAGGCTGCCAGCACGACCGTTCCCACCACGATGAGAACCTTCATTCTGACTGCCCTTTCGGCACGGGGAGTGGGCCTAGGAGGACTTGAACCTCCGACCTCTTCGTTATCAGCGAAGCGCTCTAACCGCCTGAGCTATAGGCCCTCGAACCGAGATGGAACACTACCCCACCGATACTCGAAGAACAAAATTACCTCGATGGGGCAGTGTTCCTGCAGGTCAATCCGGATCTGCCAAGGTGACCTGAACACCGCTGACGAGGTCACTGCACAGGTTGTAGATGAACGCACCGAGCGTCGCGAGCGCGGTCATCAACACCATGTTGGCCAAACCGATCACCGTCGCGTAGCCGAACACCTGACCGACTGTGATGAGCCCGTCGCTACCCGACTCCGACACGAGGTCGGTGAAGGCGCTGTTCAACCGATCCCAGACGCCCATACCCGCGAGCACGCCGTACAACAGGCCCACCGCGATCATCCACACGAAGAACAGCGACAGGGAGATGATCGCGGACACCTTGAGCATCGACCACGGGTCGATGCGTCGCAGCTGCACGGTCGCCCTGAGCGGGTCGCCCGCAGCAGGCGCCACGACGACCGGGCTCGCATGCGGAGTTTCCACCGTCACTTGAGCAGCGGGAGTCGGGTGCTTGACGCTCGACAGATCCGGCAGGTCCTTCGCCAGATCCTTACGCTCGATGTGACGTGTCGGGCCATCGATGACCGCAGCCTTGGCCTTCGCCGCGGCACGGTCGGACCCCTGCGCGCCTCCGGTCATGGACGCCGCGGCAGTGCCGGTGACGACGGGCCGCGTCGGAGCAGAGCTACTCGTCGCAGCAGCGGGCTTACCCACGACAGGCTGAGGCCCCGTCGCGGGACGCTGAGAGCCCCCTGAAGGGCGCTTCGCGGTCTTCCCCAGGCCCGGGCCCACCCCGGGGAGATTCGTCTGCGGAGTGTTCTGCTGGGACTGATCTTGTGGCGCAGCCGCCTGCTTGTTCGTCGCCGGCTGCTGTCCACGCTGCCACGGCGGAGTCTGACCCGACGGACGCGCCGTCGGGTTCGAACGCTGCACCGGCCGCATCGTCTGGTCCGCGGCGGGAGCCGACTCGCTCTTACCCTGATTCGCGCCCTTGCCCTGATTCGCGGCGGGCTCCGACGGCGCGGCCGGGGTCTTCGACTCGGCGGCAGGCTTCTCCGCGGGTTTCCCCGACGGAGCATCCGGCTTCGCGGCGTCCCCAGCAGGCTTTACCTGCTCGGTCGGCCGAGCATTCGACGCCTGAGTGTTCGACGCCTGAGTGTTCGACGACGGGGGCGCCTTCTTCTCAGTGCCCTGACCGCTCGATTCGGTCTCCACCTCCCGCCCGTTCCGATTCTCGGGCTTCCGGGCGGATGGTCCCTGGTCGGATCCATTCGGTCCCTTGGGAGCACTCACTTACGACTCCTTCGATTCGGATGCGTCGATCTCCTCGGGCTCGTCGGCATTGCGTGCAATCGCAAGCAACGTGTCGCCGTCACCCAGGTTCATCAAACGCACACCCTTGGTCTGTCGGCCTGCCTTGCGCACCTGCTTGGCAGCAGTACGAATGACCCCGCCACCGGACGTGATCGCGTACAACTCATCGTCGTCCTCGACGATCACTGCACCGACCAGGGTGCCACGTCGCTTGTCGTACTGGATCGTCAGAACGCCCTTACCGCCACGGCCCTGGACCGGGTAGTCCTCCATCGACGTGCGCTTCGCGTAACCACCCGACGTCGCGACCAGGAGGTATGTGCCCTCCTTGACGACATTGAGCGACAACAGCTTGTCTTCGCCGTTGAACCGCATGCCCTGGACGCCGGACGTCGCGCGACCCATCGGACGCAATGCCTCGTCGGTGGCCGAGAAACGGATGGACTGGCCCAGCTCCGACACGAGCAGCAGGTCGTCCTCGGACGAGCACAACACGGCGCCGACCAACTCGTCCTCGTCGCGCAAGTTGATCGCGACGATGCCGCCCGACCGGTTGGAATCGAAGTCCGACAGACGCGACTTCTTCACCAGCCCGTTGCGGGTTGCGAGCACCAGGTACGGCGCGTCCTCGTACGTCTTGAGCCTGATGACGCCCTGGATCCGCTCGTCCGGCTGGAATGCCAGCAGGTTCGCCACGTGCTGACCACGGGCCGTGCGGTTCGCTTCGGGAAGCTCGTACGCCTTCGCGCGGTAGACGCGGCCCTTCGTCGTGAAGAACAGCAGCCAGTCGTGCGTCGACGTCACGAAGAAGTGCTTGACGATGTCGTCCTGCTTGAGGTCTGCACCCTTGACGCCCTTGCCGCCGCGCTTCTGCGACCGGTACAGGTCGGTGCGGGTGCGCTTGGCGTAGCCGGTCTCGGTGATCGTGACGACCACGTCCTCGCGGGCGATCAGGTCCTCGTCGGCCACGTCGCCGTCTGCAGGAACGATGCGGGTGCGACGGTCATCGCCGAACTTCTCGACGATCTCCTCGAGTTCCTCGCGGACGATCGCGCGCTGCCGCTCGGGCTTGGCGAGGATGTCCTTGTAGTCCGCGATCTCGCGTTCGATCTCGGAAAGCTCGTCGACGATCTTCTGACGTTCGAGCGCAGCGAGACGTCGCAGCTGCATCGCCAGGATGGCATCGGCCTGGATCTCGTCGACATCGAGGAGATTCATCAGTCCGGCACGCGCGATGTCGACCGTCTGCGACGCACGGATCAGGGTGATGACCTCGTCGAGGGCGTCGAGCGCCTTGACCAGGCCGCGCAGGATGTGTGCACGTTCCTCGGCCTTCCGCAGCAGGTAGCGCGTCCGGCGGACGATGACCTCGACCTGGTGGTTCACATACAGCCGGATCATCTGGTCGAGGCGCAATGTGCGCGGCACCCCGTCGACGATCGAGAGCATGTTGCAGCCGAAGCTCGTCTGCAGCTGCGTGTGCTTGTACAGGTTGTTCAGCACAACCTTGGCAACGGCGTCGCGGCGGACCGTGACGACGATGCGCATGCCGATGCGGTCGGAGGACTCGTCGTGGATATCGGAGATACCCGCGATCTTCGCGTCGCGCACCTGCTCCGCGATCGACGTGATGAGGTTGTCCGGGTTGACCATGTACGGCAACTCGGTGATGACGATGAACGATCGGCCCTTGGAGTCCTCTTCGATCTCCACGACGCCGCGCATCTTCACCGAACCACGACCGGTGGTGTACGCGTCATGGATACCCTGCGAGCCCGTGATCAGGCCCGACGTCGGGAAGTCGGGGCCCTTGATGTGTTCCATGACGGCCGCGAGCGTGGCCTCTTCATCGGCCTCGAAGTTCTCGAGCGCCCAGTAGATCGCGGCAGCGACCTCACGCAGGTTGTGCGGGGGGATGTTGGTCGCCATACCGACCGCGATACCGCCCGAACCGTTGATCAACAGGTTGGGGACACGGCTGGGGAGTACCGTCGGTTCTTGGGTACGACCGTCGTAGTTCGGCTGGAAATCGACCGTCTCATGGTCGATTTCCCGCAACATCTCCATCGCGAGCGGGGTCAGGCGACACTCGGTGTACCGCATGGCGGCCGCACCGTCATTGCCTCGGGAACCGAAGTTGCCCTGTCCGTCCACGAGCGGGTATCGCATCGACCACGGCTGCGCGAGACGCACCAGTGTGTCGTAGATCGAGGAGTCGCCGTGCGGGTGATAGTTGCCCATCGTCTCGGCGACCGCACGCGCAGACTTCACGTAGCCGCGGTCGGGGCGGAAGCCGTTGTCGAACATCGCGTACAACACGCGTCGGTGCACAGGCTTCAAACCGTCACGCACATCGGGCAGGGCACGGCCCACGATCACGCTCATCGCGTAATCGATGTAGCTGTTCTGCATTTCCTGCTGAATGTCGACGGGCTCGATGCGGTCGTGCCCCGGACCCTCCGGCGGCAACGTGGTGTCGGTCATGAGCTCCTTCTTCTACTCGGCTCGAACGTCCGATCCGAGCTCTGGCCCGACGAACGTCTCGCAACCACCCGAGTCTATAGGTGCAGGTCAGCTACCGCCGCCAAGGACAGGCACTTTCTCCCGACCAGCGCCCCTACCGGACGTCGTCAATCCAGTCCGCGATCGCGTACTCGCGCTCCAGATCCTCGTCGCTGGGGGCCGCAATCAGCAGGACTACCGTGGCTGCCAGAACAATGATGCCGACCACGAAGCCCGGGAACAGCAACGTCAGCGCGGTCATTCCCTCGGGCATCGTCGCCACCGGATCCATGACCACGGACACGCCCGCCATACCCGTGTAGTGCAACGCCACGACCGCGCAGCCCATCAACGCAGCGGCCGGGAAGCGTACTGCACGGCGATCGACGTTGAGACTGAGCCACAGGGCTGTGAAGGAGGCAACGATGCCGATAGCAAACGATGCAACGACGTAGGGCAGCGACTGTTCGAGCGCGCCCTCGACACGCACCGCCGCCATTCCGCTGTAGTGCATCGCTCCCACCGCGAGGCCCATGATCAGGCCGCCCAGGGGCAGCCGCAGCTCGTCTGGAAGCCACTGCATCCACGGCTCGTCGGCGTCGACGACCGCGAGTCCGAACCAGGTGGCGCCCACCGCGAGCACAACGGACAGCAGTGTCAGCCCGAGGTTGTAGCGGACGATGGCTCCCGGCACCTCGAAACCGAGCATGCCGGTGAAGTGCATCAGCCAGACGCCGACCCCACCGATCGCGACACTCGCCAATGCCGTCCAACGCCTCTTGTCCCGGCGATAGATGGCCGTCCTCGCCCGCCGAGCACAGGTCAGGCCGATGTAACACCCCAAGATGGAGGTCGACCACGCGAGGAAGAAGACCCACATTCCCATGGAGAAGTGGTGAAGTTCGTGCGTCATGATGCTCCTTCGGAGGCCGTCACGTCGCTTCGTGGACGTGACGTGGGTCGACATTCGACCGCGCGCCCCCGACGCAGTCGTAACCCTATGTCACGCACACCGAAAAAACTATGCTCAAAAACCTCTGGAGAGGGCCAATTAGGCTCTGCCACAGAGGTTGTGATCCGCACTGCACTATTTCGAAGCCCGACTCGGACCTCTGTACTCGGACCTCCGTACTCGGACATGGAAACGACGGCTCCGCGGGTTGACGTAGTGCGCGCCTGTGCGCGCACCCGCCACCCCGACGAACACCCCGATCGCCGAGGTGGTGTTGGCCTACACCGTCATCCATGCCGTCATAGCGGACGGCTACAGACCCGAATCCGCTACTGAGCCACCGGTTGATGCAATTTCCGAAGTGCGTACTCGGTGACGGTGACGAGTGCCTGCTTGGCCGATTCACGCGAGCGAGCGTCGATCGACACGATCGGCACCTCCGGAGAAATGGCCATAGCCTGGCGGATGTCCTCGAGCGGGTACCGCGGCGCATCGTCGAACTCGTTGATCGCGACGATGAACGGGAGGTTGCGCGCCTCGAAGAAATCGACAGCGGCAAAGCTCTCGTCCAATCGGCGAGTATCGATCAACACGATGGCACCGATGGCACCTCGGATGAGGTCGTCCCACATGAACCAGAACCGATGCTGCCCCGGTGTACCGAAGAGGTACAGCACGAGGTCTTCGGCCAAACTGATTCGACCGAAGTCCATGGCCACGGTCGTGGTCGACTTCTGCGGCGTTGCCGCAAGGTTGTCGACGCCATCGCTGGCGTTCGTGACGAGCGCTTCCGTGCGGAGCGGAACGATCTCCGACACAGCCCCCACCAGCGTGGTCTTACCGACACCGAATCCGCCGGCGATCACGATCTTGGTCGAGGTCACGCGCTTCGTAGCGTTAGAGTTCGCGAAGTCCACTGAGGACCCTTTCAATCAGCTCACGACGCTCCGCGTCGCTCGAATCGTCTTTCAGCGTGGCCAGGATCTGTACATGTCCGGCTTCGACGAGGTCGGCGACGAGCACGCGCGCAACGCCGAGCGGCACACCCACCCTCGCCGCGATCTCGGCGACCGACGGGGACTCCTTGCACAGTTCCAAGATCGTGGCGTTGATGTTGTCGAGATCCCGGGCTCGACTGTCCGTACCCGGGATGGCTTGGATCAAAGCTTCCAACGCCAGTTCGACCGCAGGACTGGTGCGTCCCGAAGTCAGCGAGTATGGCCGGACCAGACTCGGCTGGTCCGGCACTGACTCCGGATTGCGCGGTTCCATGGCCACCTCGACGTCAGGACCCCAGGCCGACCCGAGGCGTCGCCTCGACCGACGCACCCACGCGGTCGACCAGGAGCGCCATCTCGTAGCCGACCTGTCCGATATCACATTCCGAAGCAGTGAGCGCAGCGAGGTGCGAACCATCGCCGACGCTCATCAGCAGCAGGTAACCGTGCTGCATCTCGACGACGGACTGCAGCACTCCGCCGCCGTCGAACAACTGTGAAACCCCGTTGGAGAGGCTCGCGAGCCCGGACGTCACCGCAGCGAGCTGCTCGGCGCGGTCGACCGGAAGATGTGCGCTGGCAGCCATGAGGAGACCGTCGGCCGACACGAGGACCGCATGCGAGACACCGGGGACTTCGCGCGCAAAGTTGGAAACCAACCAGTCCAATGGACGAGCTACATCGGATCCATGATCAATGTTCATCGAACTCCCTGTTCATTGTTCTCGCGATTACTTGTCGTCGCCGAGGAACGCCCATTACGGACACCCTGCTGGTGGCGACTGAGATTGGCCCGAATGGATTCCGGGTCACGACGTCGAAGTGCGCGCTGTTCTGCGGTCGCAGGTTCGCGCACAGCACCCGGCACGAGGCGTTCGCCCGGCGCGCGGCGGGGAAGACCGGAGGTGGTGTGTTCCTCCACCGGAACATCCGCTGCACGCTGCGCTGCCTGCCATCCGGAGTCGGCAACCGAATGCCACTCACGCTTTCGCCGATCGTCGGGAAGGTTCGTCGGATCGACGAGCCAGTCCGACATCATGTCGGAGAAGATCGGACTGCCTGCAGCGGAATGCGGTTTCAGCGCACCGGCATCGGGACGTGGCTGGAAGAACGACGCGGTCTTCGCAGAATTCGTGCGGTAACGATGCCGAGCGGCATTCTGCGCATCGCTCTGCTCCGACACCGAACCACCGTCGGCGATGCTTGCCGGCCGGGCCCCCGACTGCGGGATACGCGGCGAAGAACCGGGCTGCCGACGCGGGAGGCCGAAGGCTCCGCCACGACGATTCTCACCGGACTGGCGTTCGGTGCTGGGCGGCGGACCTGCCTGCAGAGGCGCCACTCCCGGTGCTTCACCGGGACGCCGCTGCGGTAGGCCGGACGGGGTGACCGGCGCCGGACGCGCATCCTGATCGCTTCGACCCGGCTGTGCGACACCACTATTCGTATCGGTGTGTCCGCCCTGGTTCTGGGGCGGCAGACCCGGCGTCGAGCCTGGCTGACGCTGCGGCAGACCCGGAGTGGAGCTCGGGTTGCGCTGCGGCAAACCCGACTCGGGCGCATCCTGCGGCGGCCGTACAGCCCGCACCGGAACACCGGGGGTTGCACCCGGGCGACGCTGCGGTAGGCCGGAACTCGCAGAGCCGGGCTCGCCCTGACCGGACGGGTGATCCTGCGGAGCCCGGTCGGGTGCCGGACGACGCTGAGGCAGTCCCGACTCACGAGACGGTGGGGTCACCAGAGCGTGGGCTGCGTTGCTCGAGGATTCGCGATTCTGCTCGACCGGGTTCTGCGCGCCATGAGCCGGTGCCTCACGGCGCGACGACTCCTGATCCGGTGCACCGAACTGCGCCGACGCGGCCTGTGCTCGCTGCTCCTGCTGCTCGCGCTCGAGGTTCTCGCGACGCCGGTTCTCGGCATTCGGATCCGCGGGCGAGCGGTTGGCGCGCGACGGGAGTGCCGAGGCGAGTGCCGCCGCGGCGTCCGGCTGGATGCGGCGCGGAGTCTGCTTGCCATCCGGCTGTGGCAGGCCCGAGGTCGAACCGGGGCTGCGCTGCGGCAGACCGGGTGTCGAACCGGGGCTGCGCTGCGGCAGACCGGTCGGCGCCTGCTCGCGCGGCTGCTGCCGAGAGGGAGCGGGCGGTGCAGAGTGGAACGCCTGCGGCTGAAACTGTGGCTGCGGCTGCGGCTGTTCGCGGTACACAGGTTCCGACTGCCGCTGTTCCCGGTATGCAGGTGTCTGCTGGAACCCCGCCGCAGCGGTGTCCGGGCGACGGATCTCGGTGACCTGGTCGTCGACGCGGGATTCCTGACGCGAGTCGGCGCGGACCGGCAGGTACTTCGGAATCGGTTCCGAATGTTCGCGGTCCGGTGTCGTGGAGACGGCAGGCGCGGGCAGAGCGAATTCCTGCTTCTGCTCGACCGAGATCTCCTCGGACTCACCGTCGACGACGACGGGGTCCGGCTGGGCCAGTGCCAGCGGCGACATGAGCAGAACGTCGGGAATGTGGACGCTCGCAGTGATACCGGGATTGCGTGCGGTGTCGAACGTCGGCCGCAGGCGCACGGTGAGCCCGTGGCGATCTGCAAGCCGCGAAGTCACGAACAGACCCATGTGACGAGCAGTATCCGGACCGACCTCGCCGCCCTGACGGAGGCGATCGTTGATCAACTCGAGTTCATCGGCCGGGATACCGATACCACGGTCGGCGATCTCGACGAGCAGACCACCGTCGACGGCACGCGCGAAGCTGAATGTGACGGTGCTGTCCGGCGGGGAAGCACGCAGTGCGTTGTCCACCAGCTCTGCGAGCAGGTGGACGATGTCCGTCGCCACAGCACCACTGAGTGCACCGTCCGGGGTGGAACCGATCTCGACTCGCTGGTAATCCTCGACCTCGGACATCGCTGCGCGCAGGATGTCTCCGAGCTGCACCGGGGCGGACTGACCACGACGCATCCGGGTACCGGAGAGAATCAGAAGGTTGTCGCCGTTTCGGCGCATACGTGCCGCGAGGTGATCGAGCTTGAACAAGCTCTCCAGCCGGGACGGGTCCTTCTCCTCGAACTCGAGTTGCTCGATGAGCCCGAGCTGCTGTTCGACGAGCGACTTGCTTCGACGCGCAAGCGTCTCGAACATATCGCTGATCTGCAGGCGGAGGTGAGCCTGCTCGCCGGCGAGGCGCAGTGCCTGTCCGTGCATGTCGTCTACGGCGCGGGCGAGCTGACCGATCTCTTCGGTCGTGTGCACCGGCACCCGAGTGAATTCGATGTCGTCGATGCTGTCGCCGACCTTGATCCGGTCGATGGCTTCGGGGAGTTCCTGACGCGCAACCTTGAGCGTTCCGTACCGCAGTCGGCGGATCGGGCCGACCAGCGACCGCGACACGAGCAGCGCGAGGACGAGAGCGACGAGCAGTGCGGCGAGAACGAACGCGGTATCGCGGAGTGCGGCCGAACGAGTGTCCGACGCACGATCGATCACAGTGGAAGTGATCGACTGCGAGGCGTCGTTGATGATGTTGGAGTAGACGTCGACACTGCGGAGCATCGAGGCGCGCAGTTCCATCAAGGGAAGCGGACCCTGGCCCGCAGCCTCCACCATCGCGGTGCGTTCGTCGATGCCTCCGCGCAGTTCGGCGATCTGCGAGTCGGCAAGTGGGTACGAACGGGCAAGGAGATCGAGCATCGCGAGCTCGCCACCGGACGCGGTCACGAGCGCGGTGCCGGAGGTCGACGGATTCTCGATGATCTCGATGATTCCGAGCACCTGACCGAACAGGTAACGCTGCGAATACCACGCGTTGATCAGGCGAGTCCCGTGATTCAGAACCTCCGGGTCGTCGATCTGGTCGAGAATCGCCTCCACGATGCGGTTGAGGTTGTCGCGGACCTCGTTGTAGACCCGGGCGATCTGTGCAACCGGAACCGGACCTGCCCGCATCTGCCCGTAGAGCGTTTCTGCGGCGGCGACCGTTTGAGTGAGGTCGGCGGTGACAGCAGGATCGAATTCGGGGTTCTCTGCGAGCGGCCTGATCTTTTCGAACGAAACCCGGAGTGCCTCGAGGTCGTCCGGTCCGGCCGTGCCGGATGCATTGGTGGCGGTGGAAGTTGCGAAAGCAGTCGAGAAGTCGACGATGTCGGGCACAACCACGACTTGGTCAGCGGCGGACGAAAAATGGACCGCGTTGCTGAGTTCCGCTTCGACGCGGAGTCCGCCGAGGACCATCGCCACTGTTACAGGAACGGCGAGGACGGCGGTGACCTTCCTGCGAAGACCCCACCCCTCGATGCTCCACCACCGCTGCCGGCGCGGTGACTCGTCACTCATGGATTACAGCTCTCCTTCCAACCCGTTCGCGCCGGGCGACGAGCATTCACAACCAATCCACTCGACCGGTGAGCTTGATTTCCGCTGGAATGCAGTCGAACGAGACGTTTCTGGGTGAGGGCACCATATCGGGACATACAGGGGATATGGAAGACGGGTTTCCACATACGCCGGGTGATTCCCTTCATGGCCCTGTTCGGCGGCCACGCATACGGATGGCCGTTTGGAGTGTACTCATGAGTAACCGCGGAATGTAAGCGGCATTAGTCCGAAATGAGAGTATCAGTAAGGCCTGCGACATGATGTACCACACATCGCAGGCCTTATTGACTCGACACGCCGATTGCAGCGCCAGATCACCGCTCCGTCGTCTGACAGGGTCAGACGTCGAGGAAGCGCACATCCTTTGCATTGCGCGTGATGAAGCTACGCCGCGCCGCGACATCCTCACCCATGAGCACGCTGAACAACTCGTCGGCCGCCGCAGCGTCGTCGAGAGTGACCTGACGCAGGACGCGCACGGTCGGATCCATCGTGGTCTCCCACAGTTCCTTGGCGTTCATCTCACCGAGGCCCTTGTAGCGCTGGATACCGTCGTCCTTGTTGATCTTCTTGCCTGCCGCGAGTCCACGCTCGAGAAAGCCGTCGCGCTCCCGATCCGAGTACGCGAACTCGGGATCCGAACGCTGCCACTTGAGCTTGTACAGCGGCGGCTGGGCCAGGTACACGTGGCCGTGCTCGACGAGCGGACGCATGAAGCGGAACAACAAGGTGAGCAGCAGCGTCGCGATGTGCTGTCCGTCGACGTCGGCGTCGGCCATCAGCACGATCTTGTGGTACCGCAGCTTCGCGATATCGAACTCTTCGTGAATACCCGTACCGAACGCCGTGATGATCGACTGGACCTCGGTGTTCTTCAGCACCCGGTCGATGCGTGCCTTCTCGACATTGATGATCTTTCCGCGCAGCGGGAGAATCGCCTGATACATCGAGTCGCGACCGGACTTCGCCGAACCACCTGCGGAGTCGCCCTCCACGATGTAGATCTCGCACTTGCTCGGGTCCTTGGAGCGGCAGTCCGCGAGCTTGCCGGGCAGGCCGCCGATGTCGGTGGCACTCTTTCGACGCACCAACTCCCGGGCCTTTCGCGCCGCGACACGTGCCTGCGCCGACGACACGGCCTTGGTCACGATGGTCTTGGCGTCGGCCGGGTTGGCCTCGAGCCAGTGCGAGATGTGCTCGTTGCACGCCTTCTGCACGAACGACTTGACCTCGGTATTGCCGAGCTTCGTCTTCGTCTGACCCTCGAACTGCGGCTCGGCGACCTTCACCGAGATGATCGCGGCCAGACCCTCGCGGATGTCGTCACCGGTGAGGTTGGGATCCTTGTCCTTGAGGAGCTTCTTCTCCTTCGCGTACCGATTGACCACGCTCGTGAGCGCCGCACGGAAACCTTCCTCGTGCGTGCCACCCTCGTGAGTGTTGATGGTGTTGGCGAAAGTGTGGACGGACTCGGAGTAACCCGAGTTCCACTGCATCGCCAGCTCGAGCTCGTGGCCGGTGCCCTTCGCAGTGAACCCCACCACAGAATTGTGGATCGGCGTCTTCGTGCGATTGAGATGCCGGACATAGTCCTCGAGACCGCCCGGGTAGTGGTAGACGCGAGTCTTGGTCTTGGGCGCAGGCGGCTCGGCGGCCTCTGCGGCCTCGTCCTCGGCAGTCTTCGGCGCTTCGGCGGTCTCCGCGACGATCTCGTCGGTGATCTCCTCGGGAAGCACCCGCTCATCGGTGAGCGTGATCGTCAGGCCCTTGTTGAGGAACGCCATCTCCTGCAGGCGCCGCGCAACCGTCTCGAAGTTGTACTGCGTGGACTCGAAGATCTCGTCGTCGGCGAAGAACCGCACCGTCGTTCCGGTGCGCTTGGTCGCCTCTCCCCTGATCAGCTCACCGGGCTTCGAGTTCGTGTAAGTCTGTTCCCAGTGGTAACCGTCGTTGTCGATCTCCACCTCGAGCGTGGTGGACAACGCATTGACGACGGAGATACCGACACCGTGCAGGCCGCCCGACACCGCGTACGCGTCGGAATCGAACTTGCCGCCTGCGTGGAGCTGAGTAAGCACCACCTCGACCGTGGGCACGCCCGAAGAGTGCATGCCCACCGGGATGCCACGGCCGTCGTCGACGACCTCGACGCCACCGTTCTCGAGAAGGGTCACCTCCACCTTCGTGGCGTGACCCGCCATCGCCTCGTCGACCGAGTTGTCGACGACCTCCCAGATGAGGTGGTGAAGACCACGCTCTCCCGTGGAGCCGATGTACATGCCGGGACGCTTACGAACCGCCTCGAGACCCTCGAGGACGGTGATGGAAGACGCACCGTAGTCACTCTTGTTCTTGTTCGACTTCTCGGCAGCCACGGGTGGGTAGCTCTCCTTTTCCGCCTCGGCCTCGCACACATGCGCGCGGCGCATTCTTGTCCATTCTACTTGGCCGGAGCATAGATGCCCCCGGCGACACAGAGCGCCTTTGCCGCACCGCTGACGTCCCCGCAGTCGGCTCGGCGCGGACCGGCGAAAGTGAATTCCTACATCGCCCGGTTTTCGGCGCTCGCACGGAGAGCGGGCATGTGTCTAGCCGTAGGTGTCGCGTGGGCCCCGACCACGGACGTGCCGTTCGCCCTTGCGCCAACTCGGCGCGGTGGGGCCGGTGATTCGCAGTTCCTTGACCACACCGTGTCCCACGGACGCCGCGATCTTCGCGAGGATCTGCGATTGGATCATCCGCAATTGCGTCGCCCACGCGGTCGACTCCGCCGAGACGTGCAGAATTCCGTCGCGCAGAGTGGTGGGTTGCGCGTGCGCGGCGATGTCCTCGCCCACGACCCGCGACCAACTGCCCAGCACCGTACCTTCCGACACATGCGAGGACCAGCCACGCTGCTTCGCGATCGAGCCGGTCAACGCGCCCAGCCGCTGAGGGTCACGGTCGTCGGGTCCGGGACCCGACCACCCTCGCTTGCGGCGACGTGGCCGCACCCGGCCGCTCGAGGCACGCCCCTGGCCGACCGCTTTACCGCTGGCCTTCGCGGCAGCTCGAGCCTCCTCGAGCGCGCGCCGCGCCAGATCCACTCCGCGGAGCTCGGGTTCCGATTCGTTGCCCTTCGAGCCGAGTGCGTCATCGTCCGTCATCGGATACCTCCCCGAGCGATTCTCCTCGCGCCGCCGCGCTCAGCACCGAGATTCGGCCACGTTCCGTCTCCTCGGCATGCACGACGAACCGTGCACCCGCCAGCTCGGACGGCACGTCCTCCGGTACCGCCGCGGTGATGAGGACCTGTTCCGCCGTCGCCGCGACCGACACGAGCGCGGCTCGGCGACGACGATCCAACTCGGCGAACACGTCGTCGAGCATGAGCACCGGATCCGTACCGTCCGACCGGAGCAGAGCGAACGCGCCGAGGCGCAGCGACAGAGCGAACGACCAGGATTCACCGTGGCTCGCATACCCTTTCGCAGGCTGATCACCGAGGATCAACTCGAGGTCGTCGCGATGGGGACCGACCAGGCACACGCCCCGGTCGATCTCCTTGGCACGCATCTCCGACAGCCTGCGGCGGAACGCGGCCTCGATGAGTTCGCGGTCGTCGTGCTCGGGCTTCCTCGAAGGATCGGCGAACTCCGCAGGCAGCACATCGCCGAGGCTGCTTCGATACCGCAGGACCGCCGGACGTGATTCCGGTGCGATGGACCGGTAGGACTCGACGACATGTGGCGCGAGATCGTGCAGCAACGCGATTCGTGCGGCGAGCAACTCCGAACCGTGCGCCGCGAGATGTCCGTCCCACACATCGAGCGTCGCCAGCGCGCTCGCGCCATCACTCGAGCGGGTACCTCTACGTAGTGAACCACCGGCGGTCTTGAGCAACGCCGAACGCTGACGCAAGACTTTGTCGTAGTCCGCACGCACCCCGCCTAGACGGGGAAACCGGGTGGTGAGCAGTTCGTCGAGGAACCGACGACGGTCGCCCGGGTCGCCGCGGACCAGGGCCAGATCCTCGGGTGCGAACAACACCGTGCGGAGGATCCCGACGATCTCCCTCGGCCGTCTGGCAGGCGACTGGTTGATCCGTGCCCGATTGGCCTTGCCCTCGTTGATCTCGATGTCGATACCCAACTCGCGGCCGTCGTTGACGACCACAGCGCCCACGAACGCGCGGGAGGCGCCGGCCCGCAGGAGCGGGGAATCGGACGACACGCGATGTGACGACAGGCCCGACAGATACCCGAGCGCTTCGATGATGTTGGTTTTGCCGTGTCCGTTGGGCCCGACGAAAACCGTTGGGCCCGGAGTCAAATCGGCCGACGCGGTCTCCCATGACCGGAAATCGCGCAGCGCGAAGGTGCGAACGTACACGGACCGTCCACTTTCTGCCCGCCGGTCAGCCCGGCAGGCGAACCGGCATCAAAAGATAGGTGTAGTCGCTGTCGGGGGCAGCGAACGTGCCCGACTCGTCGGGCACCGGCTCCTCATCGGTGGCAGGCCGCAGCACGGCCGGACGGCTCGACGTGGTGAACCCGAAGGACACCTTGTCGGTGTGCAGCGACGTCAGACCATCGAGCAGGTATCCGGGGTTGAACGCGATGACCATCGGTTCGCCGTGGAACTCGGCCGGATGTGATTCCTCGGCGCGTCCCGCGTCGTCGCCGCCGGCCGAAAGCAGCACACTGCCCTCGCTGAACTCGAGTCGGACCTGGGCTCCACGCTCGGCCACGAGAGCGACACGCTTGATCGCCTCGACGAGAGGTGCGATCTCGACGGTGGCCATCGCGGTGTGCTCGTTGGGGAGCAGCTGACGGAACTTGGGGAATTCTGCATCGAGGAGACGTGTGGTGGTGCGTCGGCCGTCCGCGACTATGCCGAGCAGACCGTCGGCGCCGACGGATGAGCCGCTGCCGAGAGCCAGCTGAACCACCGGACTCGACGCTCCACCAACAGTTTTCGCAGCCTCGGAAAGGGTTTTCGCAGGAACCAGCACAGCCGAGCTGATGCTCTCACCGGTGGGCATCCACTCGAGCTTGCGCACCGCGAGCCGGAAACGGTCGGTGGCCGCAAGCACCATGTCGGTGCCCTCGATCTCGACGCGGATCCCGGTGAGCATCGGAAGCGTGTCGTCTTTGCCTGCAGCGACCGCGACCTGGCCGATAGCCTCGGCGAAGAGGTCGCCGGCCAGCGCACCGGTCTGCTGCGGAAGTTCGGGAAGCTGAGGGTAGTCCTCGACGGGCATCGTCGGCAGCGAGAACTTCGCGCTACCGCAGGTGATGAGCACACGGGTGCCGTCGAGGACCACGTCCACGGGCTTGTTCGGGAGTGACCGGGTGATGTCGGCGAGCAGCTTGCCCGACACGAGCACCTTGCCCGGAGTGATGACCTCTGCGGGGACGTGCACCTGCGCCGAGACCTCGTAGTCGAAGCCCGAGACGGTCAGGCCTTGCTCCTCGGCACCGAGGAGCACTCCACCGAGCACCGGAACCGGTGGGCGCGACGGGAGGCTTCGTGCCACCCATGCGACAGAGTCGGCGAAGTCCTCGCGAGCAACACGAAACTTCATGCTTCCAAGCTCCATCGCCCGGGGGATCCTCTCTCGATCGTGGTCATCGACAAGTCTTACGAGTCTGACACACGGCCCCGACTCCACTTCTCGGCGTCGGGGATGCGGCTCCACGGTAGGCGCTCAGGCTTCGCTTGGAAAGCCGGAGACCGTTGCGGGCGCGCGACTCTCGAGGGCCTGTGGACTCGAGGAATCCACACACCTGTTTTGAAAGAGTATTTCTGAGAAGAACTCACAGAAGTAGTAATAGGTCCTGTGGAATCTGTGGACGAACGACGGTCTACGCTGGTGGGGCGACCTTCTCGAGGGGGTTCAACTCGAGGATGAACTCGAGGAATTCTCGAGGATGAATGTGGACGCCTCGAGACTGTTCTACTTCTGTCCACCGTTCGTCCACAAAGATCCCACGTTCTGCACACCCTTGTCCACAAGTGTGAGTGTGTCTGCTTTCTCGAGATCCGGGACGAAATCGGTGGGTTACCCACAGGCTGTGGACAGAAAAAATCGGGAGCGTCGTGTCGACGCTCCCGATTCCCGAGTGCTCTTGCGATGTGTCTCCGCTAGCGCTTCGAGCGCTGTTTGATGCGGGCCGTGAGTTCCTGCACCTGATCGTAGATCTTGCGTCGCTCGGCCATTTCCTTGCGAATCTTCTTGTCCGCGTACATCACTGTGGTGTGATCGCGTCCGAAGGTCTGGCCGATCTTCGGCAGCGACAGATCGGTCAGCTCACGGCACAGATACATGGCGATCTGCCTGGACTGGGCCAACGGCCGTGCCTTACCCGGTCCGCACAGGTCGTCGATCGAGATACCGAAGTATTCGGCGCACACCGCCATGATCGTCGCGGCGTTGATCTCGAGTGCCGACGAATCGGGCATCAGATCCCGTAGCACCACTTCGGCGAGGGTCAGATCGAGTGGCTGCCTGTTGAGAGAGGCGAACGCCGTGACCCGGATGAGCGCGCCCTCGAGTTCGCGGATGTTGCGTTCGATCCGGCTGGCGATGAGCTCGAGCACATCGTGAGGCACGTCGAGCCCGTCCATCCGTGCCTTCTTGCTGAGGATGGCGATACGCGTCTCGAGTTCGGGCGGTTGGACGTCGGTGATCAGGCCCCACTCGAATCGGGTCCGCAGCCGTTCCTCGAGCGTGGCCAGCTGCTTGGGCGGGCGGTCCGAGGAGACGACGATCTGCTTGTTCGCATTGTGGAGAGTGTTGAACGTATGGAAGAACTCCTCCTGGATGCCTTCCTTACCTTCGATGAACTGGATGTCGTCGACGAGGAGGATGTCCGTCTCGCGGTAACGACGCTTGAACGCGACCTTGCGGTCGTCGCGCAGGCTGTTGATGAAGTCGTTCGTGAACTCTTCCGTCGAGACGTACTTCACCCGCAGCCCGGGGAAGAGCCGCTGTGCATAGTGCCCCGCAGCGTGCAGAAGATGCGTCTTGCCGAGGCCGGACGCCCCCCAGATGAACAGGGGGTTGTAGGCGCGGGCCGGAGCTTCCGCGATCGCCACGGCGGCGGCATGCGCGAAGCGGTTCGACGCACCGATGACGAAGGTGTCGAACGTGTACTTCGCGTTCAGACTGCTGCTGCCGATGGCCGGCGTTTCGGGCGGCGGCGGCTGTGTGAAGTACGACGGCCAGGACTCACGCACCGCGGTCAGAGCCTCGTGATCGTCGTCGACCTCGTCGACGTCCCCGTGATCGGATTCGAGCGGCTCGTGGTCGTATCCCGGTCCGAAACGGCGATGGTAGGGAGCTCTGCCGTCGCCGGCGGACATCGCATCGCGGGGTGCCCGTCGATCCCGAGGTTCGGTGTCGCGACGTGCGGTTTCCCGGATTCTGGCCTCACGTGAGGGGAGATCGTTCGGGATACCCTCGAGAGGCAACGTGTCGCGGGGTTCGGCGTAGGGATCCTCGGCGGGGTCGTCGACCCGTTCGCGGGGTTCGACGCGGACTCCGAGTCCTTCGACACCCTGACCGAGATTGCGGTTCAGCACGCGCAGGATGGGTTCGCGCAGATCGCGCTCGATCGATTGCTGTGCCAGCGTGGACGGCACCGAGAGCAGGGCGAAGCCCTGGGCCAAGGTGATGGGTTTGACGAGGTTGAGCCATGCTTTCTGGCTCTTCGACAACTCGCCGTTGTCCAGGGTGAGCTCGGAAACGACGTCCGCCCACACATCGGCAAGCGCGTTAGGCTCGTCGTTCACGAAGCTTCCTCCCACTGAGTCGACCGGATTTCCACATGATTATCCACAGGTGTGGACAACCAGGGAAAACAGCCCGGTCGGGCTGGGGATGAATCGACCGAATCATTCACTTGCGGGGGCACGCGGCGGCGTGAGCCGTCGGCGCGAACACCGGGTGCAGTGGCTGGAGGAACTGTAGTGGCTGGAGGAACTGCAGCGGCCTGCCGTGAATACTGTGGCACACGATGGAAGGGCGACACCGATCCCCCTCGACGTCATGGTCGGCAGCCTACCGCAGGTGACCTCGGCCACGTGGCGTCTCGAGGAGGAGTCTGTGAATTTCGGGTCGGCGTGTCGGGTTGTGCGATCAGCATCGCCGCGGTTTGATTTCGCGCCCGGACCCGAGTAGCCTCGAACAGTCACTCGTACTGCAGTGGCTGGTCCATGCTGTGTCACAACGCGTGGGCTATGCGAAATTCCGTACACGTTGGACCTATGGCGCCTCACTGGTGCCGCAATTATCGAGGAGTGTTGACCGTGGCCAAGGGCAAGCGGACGTTCCAGCCGAACAACCGACGCCGCGCGCGTGTTCACGGCTTCCGTCTCCGGATGCGGACCCGTGCGGGCCGCGCAATCGTGACAGCGCGTCGCCAAAAGGGCCGCGCTTCCCTCACCGCCTGATCCCGTTACCGGGAGCTCGGGGTGTTACCTGAGCCGTATCGATTGCGGCGCCGTTCGGATTTCTCCGACGCTGTGCGCCGTGGTCGTCGTCAAGGGCGCCGAGATCTGGTTGTCCACGCTCTACAGCGGGAACAACCGGATTTCGTGGTGAATGGTGTCGACGGTCCGCGTTTCGGGCTCGTCGTGAGTAAGGCTGTCGGGCCGGCGGTGATTCGACATCGAGTCGCACGCCGGCTTCGTCATATCTGTGTCGAGCTCGTCGAGTCGATTCCTGAAGGCACCGATGTGGTGTTGCGTGCGCTGCCCGGAGCGGCCACTGCTGAATCCCGGGATCTCGAGCGGCAGGTCCGCTCGGGATTGCTGCGACTCGGAGTCCTCGACAGCGAGGAGCGGTTGTGAATTCGCCCGGGTGGAGTACTGCGCTGCGATCTGTTCGTACTGCGCCTGCTCGGGCATTGATCTTCTGCATCGAGCTCTATCGCGTCTATGTGTCGCCCACTCGGATGCCGACCTGTCGATTCTTTCCCACCTGCAGCGAATACGCGGTCGACGCGCTTCGGATGCGGGGTGTCGTCGTCGGTTCTGTACTGACGGCTGTGAGACTGCTCAAGTGTGGGCCCTGGCACTCTGGCGGATGGGATCCGGTACCGGAGCGCCGGCGCCGACCATCCCCAGCGGGAACCTGAGCAGCGCCTGAAGACCTGAGACCGACGCCGTTGCGTGGCGATCATGGACGACCAGAGGAGTACCCAGAGCCGTGCTCGACTTCATCTACTATCCCGTGTCTTGGATCCTGTGGGTCTGGCACAAAGCCTTCTCGTTCGTGTTGGCACCCGACAGTGGGCTGACATGGGCGCTCTCCGTGGTGTTCCTCGTCTTCACACTGCGCGTCATCCTGTACAAGCCGTTCGTGAAGCAGGTTCGCACGACACGCCAGATGCAGGAACTGCAGCCGCAGATCAAGGCCTTGCAGAAGAAGTATTCGAACGACCGACAGCGCCAAGCGCTCGAGATGCAGAAGCTGCAGAAGGAACACGGTTTCAACCCGCTGATGGGTTGTCTTCCGATGTTGCTGCAGGTTCCGGTGTTCATCGGTCTGTTCCACGTGCTTCGCTCGTTCAACCGCACCGGTACCGGGTTCGGTCAGCTCGGTCTGACCCCGGAAGAGAACGCGCAGCTCGGGAACTACGCCTTCAGCCCGGACGACGTCCAATCCTTCCTCAGCGCTCGTCTGTTCAATGCGCCGATCTCGTCGTGGATCACTCAGCCGATGGAATCGCTTCAGGCGTTCACCGTCGATGGAGGTTCTCTACCGACGCGCTGGGAGATCGGGGCTGTTGCGGTCCCGCTGATGGTGATCGCGGGTATTGCCACGCACTTCAACTCGCGCGCCTCGGTGGCCCGTCAGAGCCCGCAGGCCGCGGCCGCACCACAGGCCGCGATCATGAACAAGCTCGCCCTGTATGTGTTCCCGCTCGGTGTGATGGTCGGTGGCCCGTTCCTGCCCATCGCGATCCTTCTCTACTGGGTGAGCAACAACGTCTGGACCTACGGCCAGCAGCACCTCGTCTTCCGCCGGATCGACCGTGAAGAAGAAGAGAAGCGTCAGGCGGCGCTCGCTCGTCGGAACGAGAACGCGCCCAAGCCGGGTGCACGCCCGAACAAGAAGAAGAAGGGCGGCGCTGCAGCCGCAGTAGCGGCAGGTGCAGCAACGACATCCGACGATTCCGCGGATGACGAGGCCAAGGATTCCGACGCGGTGTCCGACACCACGGCGCAAGCCGGCGAAGTGTCGCTGAAGAAGACCGATCCCCAGAGCGGCGGGAAGGGTACCGGTGCGAGCACACCGAAGCCCGGTAACCGTCCCAAGAACTCCAAGCGCAAGCGGCGCTGACCGAAGTAGAAGAGAGCTGAAATATGGCCAGTGACCTGGACAAGGCGCAAGAGGATCTCGAGGTGGCCACCGAGCCGCGGGATGCCGACCTCGACGCCGATGACGACGATGATCTGATCGAAGAGGGCGAGATCGCCGGCGACTATCTCGAACAGCTGCTCGACGTACTCGACTTCGACGGTGACATCGACCTGGACGTCGAGGGCGACCGTGCTGTGGTGAGCATCGACGGCGGCAAAGACCTGTCCAAGCTCGTGGGGCGGAGCGGTGAGGTTCTCGACGCGCTCCAGGAACTCACGCGACTGGCGGTGCAGCAGGCCACCGGCGAGCGCAGCAAGTTGATGCTCGATGTTGCCGGTTGGCGCGCCGGTAAGCGTTCCGAACTGAGTGCTCTCGGTGCGTCGGCGGCGAAGCGGGTCCTCGAGTCGGGCGAGCGCGAGGAGCTCACCCCCATGACGCCGTTCGAGCGCAAGATTGTGCACGACGCTGTTGCGCAGATCGACGGAGTGTCCAGCGAGAGCGAAGGCGCCGAACCGAACCGGCGAGTCGTGATCATCCGCGACTGATCAACAGTTGATTCGAAGAGGAGCCCGGCCGGCCCGGGCTCCTCTTTTTCATCGGTAGGCACCACGAGTTGGGCCAACCGTTTGTTGCACTACCCGTGTACGGGAGAGGATGTTTCACGTGGAACACGACGAGTCCGATTTTCTCGCAATCGCTCACCGCATCTTCACCGACCGCTTCGACCTTGCGCAGCGCTACTACGAGTCGTTGTCGACGGACGGCGTCGAACGCGGACTCATCGGGCCGAGGGAGATCCCGCGGTTGTGGGAGCGGCACATCCTCAACTGTGGAGTGGTCGGTGAATTGATCGAGCAGGACGAGACGGTGGTGGATGTCGGTAGCGGTGCCGGCCTTCCCGGCATTCCGCTTGCGATCGCCCGACCCGATCTTCGGGTGACGCTTGTCGAGCCGTTGCTGCGGCGTTCTGTGTATCTCGCGGAGTTCGTCGAGACACACGGACTCGAGAACGTGCTCGTGGTGCGCGGCCGCGCAGAGCAGCCGGGGGTGATCAAGGAAGCGGGAGGCGCCGACGTGGTGACGTCGCGGGCGGTGGCTCCGCTCGCCAAACTCGCCAAGTGGTCGTTACCGCTCATTCATGAGGGCGGCCGGATGCTTGCACTCAAAGGGAGTTCTGCGGCCGAAGAAATCGAGCGCGACCGCGACGAGCTCGCAAGGCTCGGCGCCGGCAACATCGAGGTACTCGAGTGCGGTGCGGGCCTTCTCGAGGTTCCCACGCTCGTGGTGAAAGCCGAACGTATTGCTCGGCCTCAGCGGCGCCGGAAAAATCGATGAGCTGTTTCACGTGAAACGTCGGAGTGAATCCCCTCCCCTCCTCGTGGAGCGGAGGGGATTTCCGGTTCTCGAGTCCGCAGGAATCGGAGATGTCGAACGACGTGTTTCTCGAGTCCGGTTGTGAAGGAAAGTGCGTTGCAAGAGGACAATGGGACACCCGAGGTAGTTTCGTCACTGTGACGGTTGATCTCGCTGTGGACTGCTCGACTTTGCACATTTCTCTGAAGTTGTTGCTATTCAGCATATTCGGTGAATCTCCTCCTCAATCATGTTTTGCTGGAGTGGGTTTCGAGGTTTCCTTTGAAGAATCCCGGATCATCCGGCCGGTTCCGGGTCCCCCGGGTTACGGGGGTCAATGTTTCACGTGAAACAAAGCACCTCTCGACGTCGTTTCACGTGAAACATTCAGGCCGCGTTTCACGTGAAACATGACCCAATGCGGTGTCGACGTCGTCGCTGAGGATTCTTTTGACATACTTGTGCCCGAGTGAAGAAGTGGATGCGCGACACGTGCCGGGGATGCACGTTCACGCATCCCAGCTCGAGCATCACCCCTTCGTGAGTCCGCGTCTTCGTCCGCGACCGTCGCGCATAGCGCGTGCCGGACGTGCGGAGGATGTAGCGTGCGAACCGAGCGGATCTACGTTTAAGGAGCGTTCTATGTCGGGTGGATCTGAATCCGCTGTTTCACGTGAAACCGAGGCCGCACACGAAGACGACTTCTTCCCGGTCCCCATCGACAGCTTCACGTCGATGGACACTCCGATCGGCGCCGCGGCCCATCGCGCCAGTCAGGTTCTGCACCCCAGTGAGGCTCACGCCCTCCCCAAGCCGCGCGAACGTCGCGTCTTCACCATCGCGAATCAGAAGGGTGGAGTCGGTAAGACGACATCCGCCGTCAACCTTGCTGCCGCGCTCGCGGTCCAAGGACTCACCGTCCTCGTCATCGACCTGGATCCTCAGGGGAACGCCAGTACGGCATTGGGAGTTCCGCACCACTCCGGCGTCGCGTCGAGTTACGAGATCCTTCTGGGTGAGGTGGCCGCTGCCGAGGCGGTGCAGCAGAGCCCCCACAGTGAACGACTCTTCTGCATCCCGGCGACGATCGATCTTGCAGGCGCCGAGATCGAACTCGTCTCGATGGTGGCCCGCGAGAACCGGCTGCGAAATGCGATCACCAAGGAAGCCCTCGGCGACCGCGACTACGACTACATCATCATCGACTGCCCGCCGTCGCTCGGACTGCTCACGGTGAACGCCCTCGTTGCGGCGAAGGAAGTTCTCATTCCCATCCAGTGTGAGTACTACGCGCTCGAGGGTGTCGGTCAGCTCCTCCGCAACATCGAACTCGTGCAGTCGCATCTCAATCCCGACCTGCATGTGTCGACCGTCCTTCTGACCATGTACGACGGCCGGACCAAACTCGCGGACCAGGTTGCGGCCGAAGTGCGTCGGCACTTCGGCAACGCCGTCCTCCGATCCGTGATTCCTCGCAGCGTGAAGGTCTCCGAAGCTCCCGGATACGGGACGACGGTTCTCGATTACGATCCAGGTTCGCGCGGTGCGATGAGTTATCTCGACGCAGGGCGTGAATTGGCGGCACGCGGGCTTCAGGACACACAGGGGAACCAATGAGTGCGACACGTAAGGGTGGACTCGGGCGCGGTTTGGCGGCATTGATCCCGACGGGCCCACCCGTCGAGATACCCGACGATCCTGCATCCGAGACAGGCGCTGCAGGCACGACGGGTGTCGCAGTGAAAGCGGATTCTGCAGGGTCGGTGACACCCGACTCCGAGAAGAAGCCGCCAGTCGCCAAATCGACGCTCACGCGGCGTCCCGGCGGCACCTCCGGCCTGGCGAGCTCCCCGGCAGGCCTCGGGACAGCCGCCGCCGACGTCATCATCGGCGACGGGAAGCCGGCTGCGGACGCAGAGTCGAACGGCCTCGATTCGACGCCCGCGGGCTCGGACGGGAGTGGGTCGGAGAAGCAGACGGGAGGCGAGCCCCTCCCCTCCCCCGCCGGGGCGGTGTACCTCGAGATACCGATCGACCGCATCGAGCGGAATCCGAAGCAGCCGCGGCAGGTCTTCGACGAAGAAGCGCTTGGCGAGCTCGTGCACTCGATCCGCGAATTCGGACTCATGCAGCCGATCGTCGTGCGCCGGATCGAGGGCGACCGGTTCCAGCTCATCATGGGCGAGCGGCGTTTGCGCGCGTCGCAGCAGGCAGAACTCGAAACCATCTCGGCGATCGTCCGAGACACAGAGGACCACGCGCTCCTCCGCGACGCGCTCCTCGAGAACATTCACCGCGTGCAGCTCAATCCACTCGAAGAGGCCGCCGCGTATCAGCAGCTGCTCGAAGAGTTCGAAGTCACCCACGAGGAACTCGCCGCACGCATCGGCCGCTCTCGTCCGGTGGTCACGAACATGATCCGGCTACTCAAGCTCCCCATCGCCGTCCAGCGTCGTGTCGCGGCCGGTGTGCTCTCGGCCGGACATGCTCGCGCGCTCCTCTCCCTCGACGGCGGAGCGGACACCCAAGAGGTGCTTGCCGCCCGGATCGTGGCGGAAGGGATGTCGGTTCGTGCCACCGAGGAAGCTGTGGTCCTCGCGAATCGTTCCGGCACTCCGGACGTGGCGGCTCCTGTGCGGCGGAAACCGATCCAGATGCCGGGACTGCAGGACGTCGCCGAACGGTTGTCGTCGTCATTCGACACTCGCGTCACCGTCAGCCTCGGTAAGAGGAAGGGGAAGATCGTGGTCGAGTTCGGGTCGGTCGACGATCTCGAACGCATCGTGACCCTGATGGAATCGCAGAAATTGGGCACCCAGCAGAACCCTTCTTGACTCCCCTGCTGGAGCAGGACGACTGTCTAGACCAGAGGTGGAGGCGAAGGAATCTCGTGTCGACACGAGTCACGCCGCTCTCGTTGAGTGGTATCGATCAGTTGCCGCGGCACTCCCGGCGGTGTGTGTTCTGGGAGATGGACCCCGGCACTGTCGATGATGCCCGTGGATTCTCGGACCCCGAATTCGAGAAGGAAGCGTGGCTGTCGACGGTGATGCTGCAGTGGGGGTCGTGTGCGCAGATCGCGACCGTCGACGAGAAGGTTGCCGCGTGCGCGTTCTACGCCCCGCCCAACATGGTTCCTCGCGCGCAGTTGTTTCCCACATCCCCGGTCAGTGCCGACGCAATCCTCCTGACGACCATGCGGATCGAAACGCACGCCGAAGGGTTCGATACGGGTGCCGACCTCATTCGTGCCGTCGTGGACGATCTCGTGCGCCGGAACGTGCGTGCGCTCGAAGCGTTCGGGATCCGAGTGGATCCCGAGCTGGATGCGGTCGGTGACGGTCCCTGCGCGACGGCAGCGAACGCATGCTCCCCTCGTGAGTGCATGATCTCCGCTGACTTCCTCGAGGACATGGGGTTCGACGTGGTCGCGCCGCACCACCGGTTCCCGCGACTGCGGCTCGAGCTCGACCGCGACCACGGCTGGAAAGAAGAGGTCGAGGCTGCGTTGGATCGCCTGATCGAGGCTGCGTCGATCACGGTCGAGGATCTCGCCGGCCGGACAACGGTGGGGGCGCAGTAGCGGACTCCCGCACCAGGACGAAAGAACGGGCTCCCTCGGTGAGGGGGCCCGTTCTTGTCGGAGTGTGGATTCGGCTACGGGGTGTGATTCAGCGCGTCTCGGTGATCGACAGCTCTTCGGCGAGCAGCTCGGCGAAGGTGTACGTGCCGGTCGGTTGGTCGTCCTGACCGAGCAGGTACAGGCGCTTGACGGCGATCAGTACAGCCTCGGCGATCGTGTCGCGGTGACGGGGGTCGGCGAGCACCATGGCGTCCTGCGCGTTGGTGAGGTAACCGAGATCGATCTGGATCGTCGGCATGTTCGTCATCCGCAGTAGATCCCAGGTCCGTCCGTGGCTGCGACAGTCCTGGAGAGGTGTGCGCGCGACGATCTCGCGCTGGATGTACCCGGTGAGTACCTGTCCGATCATCGATTCGGAGCCGTGTGAATTGCCGTAGTGGAAGCTGGCGATACCGCTTGCCGAGAGGTTCGAACTCGCATCACAGCGCAGCGAGATCATCAGGTCGGCGCCGAACGCGTTGGAGGTACCGGCGCGCTCGATGTCGGTGGGGTTCGCGTGGTACGGCCGTGACAGGAAGGTTTCCATGCCGGTGGCAGCCATGCGCCCTTCGAGCCGGCGGGCGAGATCCCACAGGATGTCGGCCTCGGAGATGGTGCCGTGCGGACTGCGGAGGATGATGCCGTGGTGATTGCCACCGAGGCCCGGATCGATCACGATCCGCTTACCGCTGAGCTGCGGACCGGACCGCCGGACGATCTCTTCCTCACTGATGGCGTGCGGCGACCCGCCGGAGACCCGGGTCCCGAGGAGTTCGAGTGCCCGCAGGGTCTCGGGCCCGCAGATTCCGTCGGGTGCGAGACCGATCTCCTTCTGGAAGGAGCTGAGCCCGGCGTGGGTTCGGGGGCCGAAGTATCCGTCGACCCGATCCACGTAGAACCCGAGATCCTGCAGACGGGTCTGGAGAGCCGCCACATCGTCGCCGTACAGGGGCGCGGACAACTGATAGATCAAGGTGCGGGCGCCGAGGCGGTACGACGCTTCCTTGAGCGACCGGTACGTCGCCGGGCCGACTGTGCCGTCGACGAGCAGACCACGTTGTTGCTGGAAGGCACGCACGGCGCCATCGAGCTCGTGATCGAAGGCGACATCGGAGCCGACCCATTCGTCGGTGGTCTCTGATCCTCCGTGGAGAAACCCTAATCCGGCCAGAGTGTTCCGGATCTCTGCGACAGCAGGACCGTGGTCGCCGTGACGAAGAGGGCGCATGTGTCGGGGGCCTTTCCGTGCTGACCGGAGTGCCCAGCACGCGCGGGGCAGCATCGAACGGAATTGTCTCAGATGCACCCGAGGACGATGTTCACGGGCGCACGGTCGATCCTGGGACGTTACTACAGGACTTCGTCGAGCTCCCGGAGCAACGCCGCTTTACCCTTCGCGCCGACGATCGTTTTCACCGGCTTGCCACCGGAGAACAGGATCATGGTGGGAATGGACATCACCTGGTAGTCGCGAGCCGACGACGGGTTGGCGTCGATATCGAGCTTGGCGATGGTCAGCTTCTCGCCGTGCTCGCCCGCGATCTCCTCGAGAACCGGGGCAACCATCTTGCAGGGACCGCACCACGTCGCCCAGAAATCGACGAGTACGGGCTTGTCGGCCTGCAGTACGTCTTCGACGAACGACGAGTCGGTGATGTTGACGGTGTTTGCCATTCTGGTTCTCCTGGTGGCTGGTGGAGTGGTGATGGATCAGGTGACGAATATCAGACGGTGCCGAAGATCAGACGGCGCCGATCACGCTTGGGCAGCGACCGGCTCGAACGCCTCGCGATTGGCGACGAGCCAGCGTTCGGCGTCGATGGAAGCGGAGCAGCCGGTACCCGCGGCGGTGATCGCCTGACGGTAGGTGTGGTCGACGAGGTCGCCGGCAGCGAAGACGCCGGGCGCGGACGTAGCGGTGCTCGGCGAGGAGACCCGCACGTAGCCCTCGTCGTCGAGATCGACCTGACCGGCGACGAGTGAGCTCCGCGGATCGTGGCCGACGGCGACGAACAGACCGGTCACCGGGAGATCGCTGCGTTCGCCCGTCACGGTGTTCTCGATGACGAGGTTGGTGACGCTGTTCTCACCCTGGACCTCGGCGACCGCGGCATTGGTGAGGAAGCGAATCTTCTCGTTCGCGCGTGCACGTTCGAGCATGATCTTGGACGCGCGGAACTCTTCGCGGCGGTGGATGAGCGTGACGCTGCGTGCGAAGCGGGTGAGGAAGGTGGCCTCTTCCATAGCGGAGTCACCGCCACCGACGACAGCGATGTCCTGATCGCGGAAGAAGAAGCCGTCGCACGTTGCACATGCCGAGACACCGCGGCCGAGGAGCTTCTCCTCCCCCGGCACACCGAGGTAACGCGGCTCGGCACCCATCGCGAGGATGACAGCGCGTGCGCTGTAGGTCTCGCCGTTCGCGACCACGGTCTTGACCGGACCCGTCAGGTCCATTTCCTCGACATCCTCGGTGCGGATGTCGGCACCGAATCGCAGAGCCTGCTCACGCATCTGGTCCATCAGTTCGGGGCCCATGATGCCTTCGCGGAAGCCGGGGAAGTTCTCGACGTCGGTGGTGGTCATGAGTTCGCCACCGAACTGGGTTCCTTCGAACACGAGCGGGGAGAGTTCGGCTCGAGCCGCGTAGATCGACGCGGTGTATCCGGCCGGTCCCGAGCCGACGATGATGAGGTCGTGGATCGTGGGCGAAGTCGTCATGCGAGCCTTCCGAGGTCGAGTGCGGGGGTGGGGACGCAGTGCGCGGCCACAGTCGTCCGTGCAGGTGAGGCCACGGCCGAGCTTGAAAGTATCAACACCAGGGTAAACGGTGTTGTTCCCTGCTCGCCGTGCCTCACGCCACAGTCGGCGCGGACGACCCCGGACAGACTCCGGAAGTGCTCGATCGGACGATGGACGTCAGATGGTTGTCGGGATGTCCCGCAGTGTTTCGCGGATGACGCAGCGGGTGCCGGTGTAGATGGTCGGCATGCACTTGTTGCAGTGGATGCACAGTCCCTCGCTGGCGGTGGAATCACGGAATTTGTTGACGACATCCGGGTCGCGCAGTAGTGCCCGCCCCATCGCGACGAACTCGAACCCTTCGTCGAGCGCGTTTTCCATGGTGTCGAGCCGGTTGATGCCGCCGAGCAGGATCAGGGGCAGAGACAGTTCCGAACGGAATTGCCGTGCCATCGGCAGGAAGAACGCTTCCTCGAACGGAAGTTTCGGAAAGATCTTCGGCCCGTAGAGCTTCAGCCCCCACCCGACGACCTTGGCCTGCGATGCCACGAACTCTTTCATCGGGACGTCGCCGCGGAAGAAATACATGCCGTTCAGGAGGGAGCTGCCGCCCGTGAGTTGCATCGCGTCGATGTGGCCGTCGGCCTCGATGAGTTGTGCCATCGGCAGCGACTCGTCGAGCCACAGTCCTTGGGGTACTCCGTCGGTCATGTTGAACTTCGCGATCACGGCGATCTTGTCCCCCACCGCGCGTCGTACCGCCTCGAGCACCCGCCGGGGATATGCGGTCCGGTTGGCGATGCTGCCGCCGTAGTGGTCCTTGCGCTTGTTGAGGTTCGGGCTCATGAAAGAGCTCAGGAGATAGTTGTGACCGAGATGGACCTCCACAGCGTCGAACCCGGCATCGACCGCATGACGGGCTGCTGACGCGTAGGAGTCGACGATGTCGTCGAGTTGCTCGAGGGAGGCGCCGCGGACGAGACCCATTGCCGGTGCGCTGATGCGTGTGGACGGTGCGATGGTGCTCATGCCGTTCGAGATCTGGTTGGCGACGAGCCCGGCATGACCGATCTGCGCGGATGCGAGCGCCCCCTCGGCGTGTACGGCATCGGTGAGTCGTCGTAGGCCGGGGACGGAAGCACTGTTGAGGACGAGCGTGTCGCGGTGGACGCGACCCCTCTCGGAGACCGAACAGTAGGCGACGGTGGTCAACGCTGTTCCGCCGCGCGCGACCTCGGCGTGGAACTCGATGAGCTGATCGCTGACCGCTCCGCGAGGCATGACGCCTTCGAACGTGGCGGCCTTGATGATTCGGTTGCGGAGGGTGAGCGGTCCGAGCCGGGCAGGCTCGAAGACGGTGGGTCGCGGCGAAGTCATGCCCCTACTTTCGATGCCAGTGGTACCGTAATTATGATCCGACTATAGCGCGCGTGACATCGCCGACGCCATGATCCGTCCCAAGAGAAATGCAGACTGTATGTCAGACGTTGCTCCCGGGCGTCCCCGCGACCCCCGCATCGATGCCGAAGTGCTCGACGTTGCCCGTGAGATGCTCGTCGAGGTCGGATGGGACGGTTTGAGCATGCGTGCGCTCGCCGCGCGCGCGGGTGTCGGCCGAGCGACCTTGACGCGACGTTGGCCCACCAAAGCGCACCTGGTTCTCCACGCATTACTCGGCTCCGCACCCGATCTCGAACCGCACAGCGGAATCGACCGCCGCGGCTGGATCGAATGGGTCGTCACCGGCAGCGTCGAACTCTTCGCACGACCTGAGGTGCGTGCTGCCCTGCCCGGCCTGCTCGCGGCGTTGCGCGACCACGAGGACCTCCGGAACACGCTGTGGCGCACGTTCAGTGGTCCCAGCACGGCCCTGTTCGCCGGCGAGACCGATCACGACTCCGAAATCGATGCACGCGCAGTCCTGGTCATGGCTGCCGGATCGGCACTCTTCGCGGGTCTTATCGCGGCAGAGGACGACACCCCGGAGTTGCGAGCGCGGATCCTCGAGTTGCTGCTTCCCGTCGCCCAGGAATGATCGTCACCCCAGAACCTTCACCTGGATCGTCGCCGGATCGTCCGCCCCACACCGAGTGCCCACCACCAGCGCCGTGATCTGCGGTGTCTGCGGGCCTCCGAGCAGGATTGCGACGGCATCGGAGTCGCCGACCCGGATCTCGCGCGACCCGAGAATCGGGCTCACCGGAGAAAATCCGTTCGCGGACAAGCATTCTCGAAGCCGTTCGCCTTCGGCCAGCGGTCCGAGACCGACGTCGCCGACGATGGCACGCAGCGACGCCGGGGTGAGTGCGTTCTCGCCCGAAGGAGAATTGCCCTGCGACGGTGAGGTACCGGATGCGAGTGGAGGCACGGTTGTGTCGTCGGCGGCGCCGATTCCGCGGAAGACGAGAGCGAACACGACCGCGAGCGCTGCCGCGGCACCGATACCCGCCACCGCGAGCATCCGAGGATCGCGGCGTGGCTTTCCCCTCTGTTCGAGACCCCGCAGTGTCGAGTCGAGACGCGCGGCGACATCGGGCGGTATCGGCTCGGCTGCGGGTACCTCACCCCACGTGCGTAGTCGTGCCTGTACGGCGTCGAGCCGGTCGATCACAGCCATCGCGTCACGGTCCTGCCGCACGAGCGGCCACAGCCGCTCGGCGAGCTCGTCGTCCACTACTCCCGCGTGGAGATCAGCGAGTAGATCGTCGGAGTACGGCGGACGTGGAATTTCGTCCTCGTTCATGCGCAGCTCTCCTCGGCGACTCGGGTGCCCTCACCAGAGTAGGACGTACGCGGTTCACGATCGGTTCCCTCTGAATCGAAGGTCGTCGAGAACGGAGGCAAGTTTCTTCCGCCCGCGTGCGCATCGGCTCTTGATCGTGCCCTCGGGAACACCGAGTCTGCGAGCGGCTTCCTTCACCGAATAACCCTCGACATCGACAGTCACCACGGCCGCGCGTTGATCGGGAGGGAGCGTGAACAACGCGGTCTCGATGTCGAGGGTGATCTCGAGATCGGATATCCGATCGTGTTCGTCGCGGACCTGTTCGACGTCATCCGGATAACGGGTAGCGATCGGACGTACTCGGTTGCGGCGGATGCGGTCCAGGCACGCGTTGACGACGATGGAGTGCAGCCAGCTGCGCACTGCTGCATCTTCCCGATACGTGGCGGCCATCCGGTGAGCCGAAAGCATCGCGTCCTGCAGGGCGTCGGCGGCGTCCTCGTGCGAATAACTCGTGCGTTTGGCGACGTGCCACAGCTGGTCGCGGTGCCGCGACACCAACGTCTCGAACGCGTACCGGTCCCCGGCGACATGCGCTGACAACAATTCTGCATCCGACATCTCTCCGACGTCGGGTACAGCGATTTTTTCGATCCCCCCGAAAATTCGCACGCGCGGATGGTATCCGATTTGCCGGATGAATCCGCGTTGTGCGCGTGGATCCTAATTCACAGCGGTGAACGTGACCTCGGAAATCGCACTCTTGTGGCTGCCACCGCTCGTGCTCAGATCCGTGATCCACAGCAGCACATGCGATGTGCCCCCGTCGGCCTCGACCGGAATCTCGGTCTCTCCCGAACCCAATGTGGCCGAACCGATTACCTGGGTCTGATCCAGAGACGACTGAGCCGACGGTGCGCTGCGCACCTCGAGCACGGTGCCGGGTGAGTCTGTCGTGACGGTCACCGACGACAACGTCGACGTGTCGGCGAGCGAGATCAGCAGACCCACGCCGTTCTTCAACGACGGGAACGGGTCGAAGTAGGCGTCGGTGCTCCACTTCGTGCTCGGATCGCCGTCGATGGCCTGCGACGCGGTCGCCGGAGAATCGGGGGTGCCCTGCGGCGAGAAGACGGCGACCGACGTCGCGGCGACGGGGCCGGCGGCCACCGGTGCCGCCGAGGGCGCGGTCTCGCCGCCGCCGTTGCCCGGTGTCGCGGGGGCCTCGGCCGTCGGGGTGAGACCGAATTCCTGGCTGGTCAACGGCGCATTGTCGGTATCGCCTGCGAGCAGGTTGGTGATCCACCAGCCGATCAACGCGAGGATGATCACGGTGATGACGCCGAGGCCGACGAGCGCCATGAGCATCCGCTCGGAATGCTTCTTCTTTTCCGCGAGTGCTTCCTGATCGGCGAGGGCGTGGTTCTCGACTGCGGCCGGTCGCTGTCCGAGCCGCAGCGCGGGAATCATGTCGGTCTTCTGATCGACCACCGATGCCTGGTCGAGGATGTGCTGCACCGTGGCGGCCGTTCGAATGCCACCGTCGGTGGACAACGCACGCACCGCGACCGCGGAGATCTCGAACGGAACGTCCGGACGGATGGTGCGAGGTTCCACGGGAACACCGTCGTGACTGCGCTGGGCTATCGGCATTCCACCGACCGTGCCGCCACTGCGCGCCGGAGCTATCCGGGCGGCACCCGGGATACCGGGTTCGTCGAGCGGCCAACTCCCGGTGATCAACCCGTACAAGGTTGCGCCCAGGCCGTGGACGTCGGAGATCGCGTCGGCGTCCGAGAACGTGGCCGGGAATGCGAGCACCGCGTCGCCCGCGACACTGATGCGAACCCGGTCGGGGTGGTCGATCGACAATGCGCTGCCACCACGGTGCGTGGCCTCGGCTGCCGAGGCGAGCGCCCGCACGGCACGGGCCGCGCCGATCGGAGAGGGATCGGTGGTCGACATCTCTTTCAGCGACCGGCCCGGTGTCCACTCCGCGACTACGATGCCGCCCGAGCTGCCGCGCACGACGTCGAGCACACGCGCGAGACCCGGTGAGTTTATGCGTCCGAGACGCAGCGTTCGCGACAGCACGGCCTGAGGTGAGTCGGGTCCGGTGGCATCGGCGGCGCTTTGGTCGGCGTCGACGAAGGTCAGAGCCACCTCACGATCGAGCTTGACGTCGAGTGCCTGCCAGAATCGCAGCCCTCGCGCGCCGCCGTGAGGCGCGAGCAGCCGGTAGCGGCCTCCCGCCACCGACGCCCCCGCGATGAGGTCGGGTCCGCGCATAGCGCGCCGAGGTGCGCTGCCCGACACGCGGACGGGCGGCAACTGCGGCGAACCGATCGGGATGACGCCCGTGTCGGTGTGGGTATCGCGCGGCGGTGCGGCGTCCGGGTTCCGGGCACTGGGATTCCGTGCCCCGGACGCGGAAATACGGTTCGCTGAATCGAGCGTGGACTTGCCGGCAGCGTGGTCGTCGCTCACCCTCACTCCTTCGTTGTCGACTCGTCCACCTTCTGTACGGAGACGGGGATCGCCGGGAGCCGCGAAGTATCGCGGTCCTCGCCGCCCGGGTCGAATCTCTTGCCCAGAGTACGGGAGTTGCGACCGTCCATCGACGGGACGGGGCAAGTCCCGAATCGCGGGAATGACCTCTGTGATCGCGTCGTACGGTCCGACTCCGTACTCCCCGTAGTCGATACGCGGGAGCACAACGGTGCGTTCCACGTCGGTTTCGGGGTAGTCGTAGCGCCGCGGAGCGGGGAGCGGTCCGGTCGGCGGTGGCGTCCTCGGGTCGGCGCCGACGCCGGCAACCCCCGATGTGTCGTCCGGTGCGCCGCCGCGCAGCGCACCCACCTTGCGCCTGATCATCGCCTCGATCGAGAGGATTTCGGGAACCTTCAGCAACCACATTCCGATGAGGGCGACCAGGATCATGAGCACCCCGGTGATACCGACCCGCACGAAGGAGCCGAGACCGCCGAAGCGCTCGCTCAAAGCGTCGAGTTGAAGCAATCTGTCGGCGAGCAATACCACCGCGGCGCCGGCCGCAGACGCGAAAAGCACATGCCAGATCGTCCGTCCGACATTCGCCATATGCAGGTCGCCGAGCGTGCGATGCAGCAGGAATCCGCCGATGAACGCGCCCACCGTGAACGCCACACCTGTCGCGACACCGAGCAGGACGACGACCTGACCGCCGTTGCTCGCGATGACGGGCGCCAACGCCGACAATCCGATCTTGACCGCGGTGATGCCCAGAATGATCCACGTGGGTGTCCACGCCTGTTCTCGCGCGTAGAACACGCGGAGGTGGATCAACACGAGCGAATACGGGATGAGGGTGAACGCGGACCAGCTCACCGCACGGCCGAGCAGTTCGGCGTTGCCACTGCCGAAGTTTCCGTAGCCGTACAGGGCGGCGCCGATCTGCGGACCGGCGATCGTGAGGAAGGTGACGATGGGAATCAGCGAGATCATCGTCAGGCGGGTCGCGACGGAGAGGTCGTCGACTACGGCGGGCGTGTCGCCGTCGGCGGCGTTGCGGCTCAGGCGCGGCATGATCGCGGTGAGTACGGTGACGCCGAGCACGCCGTACGGCAGCTGCAGGAGCAGCCACGCATTGTTGTAGATGGCCGGACCGGCCTCGTCGGCCCCCGACGACACCCGGGTCGCGAAGACCATGCCGGCCTGGCTGATCAACACGTACATGATGATCGCGGCGGCCATGCCGCCGAACTGGCGGAGCCGGTCGTCGAGCCCCCACAGCGGTGTGAGGTTGACGCCTTCCCGGCGCAGAGCAGGGATCAGGCACAGAGCCTGGGTGACCACACCGAGGAGCACGCCGATCCCGAGGACCAGCAGTTTCGGGTCGCTCATCTGCACCGGGTCGAGAGTGATCTCGCCGGGCATCAGGTAGTACAGGACGAGCACGCACAGCACGACGACGTTGTTGAGCACCGGCGCCCACGCACCGGGTTTGAACACCTGCCGGGTGTTGAGAATGCCCGTGAACAATCCCGACATGCCGTAGAAGACGATGGCAGGCAGCAACAGATACGACAGGGCCGTCGTCAGTGACGTCGAGACCTCACCCGAATCGTCGAGGAAGACGTGTGTGGTGAGGAGCGGGGCCGCTGCGACGGCGAGCACCGTCGCAGTGCCGAGGAGCACCAGCGCGGCGGTGAACAACCGCCGGATGAAGGCCTCACCGCCGTCGGGGTCCTCCCGTTCGGCGCGGACGAGCACCGGCACCACGATCGAGGTGAGCACGGCACCGAGCACGAGCTCGGAGATCATGTTCGGGATCTGGTGAGCGACCGTGAACGAGCTCGCAACCCCCGCACCGAGCAGAGTCAGGATGAGCAGTTGCTTGAGGAAGCCCGTGATGCGGCTGATCAGGGTGGCGATCGCGATCGACCCGGTCGCTGCGAGCAGACTCTGGGGCTTACGGGGCCGAGCCGACCCGGTGATGTCCGGGGACGTCGTCGGTCCCTGCGGAGCGCTGTGACCGGTGGTTGCCCCGGTGCCGCTGCGGGTGGGGTTCCCGGTCATGTCTCTCCATACCCTTCATCGGCCGGATCCGGCTCCCCCCGGAATCGGTGCAGAAGTCTCCGCCCCGCCAGGAACAACAGGAGTGCTCCCGCACAGCCCGTGACGATGGCGAGCACCTGACCGTACGCATTGGAACGTACCGTGACCTGCGTGGGGCTGCCGAGTGACAGACCGGATTCGGTCGTGAGCGCGAACTCGACCTCGATCTTTCTCGAGTCGCTGATCTCGGCGGGCACCGTGAGTGTGCGGCTGCCCCGCGGGGGAAGCTGGGTAGGACCGATGTCGGTGATGTCCATTGCGTTGGGTACGTCCACATGCAGCCGGACGGTGATGCCCACGGGCAGATCGTTGCGGGCCACGAGCAGAAGTGGACTCTGCTCCGAGGTGAGGGTGAAGACACCGCCGGGAGCAAGGACCGTGACCGAGTCGAACATGCGATCAACTGCCTCGCGGGCTTCCGTCGACCGCCGTTCGGCATCGACAGCAGCTGCGTCCGGATCCGGCCCGCGGCGCCCGGCCAGCGTCATCGAGCGCAGCATGTCGTTCCGCAGCGGCGCGGTGAATGCACTCGGGGTCAGCTGGGCCTGCGGATCTTCGACGAAGGCCTCCTCGAGCCCGTCGAGACGAGGCATCTGCGCCGAGGCCTCGTGTACCACCGATGCGGGCGCACCGTCGGTGATCGCCTGCTCCGGATACGTCAGGAGCGACGCCACCGGGTCGGTCGCGGTCGCGGCGGCCGCGGCGATCATCGCCTCGAACGGCCGTGCCGTCGCGAGTCCCGATCTCATCAGCGTCGACACCATCGACAGGGCCTGCGCAGCATCGTCGGCAGACGCCGACCAGACCTGCGGCGGCGCGAGCACCACCGAATTCGGTCCGGCCGGTGGTGTGGTCACCGACGACGCACTCAGTGCGGGCCAGGCGATGGCGCCGAGTGCGTCCTGGAGTCGCGCCGTCGTCGAATCGTCGGTGAGGGTGTACCGCGACGAATCTGGTACGTACGAGGGAGTCTGCGGTTCGTCGCCCATCGCAGCGAGCGCGGCACCCGCGGCGCTGTCGAACAGACCCGCCGTCAATCCGTCGACACCGCTGATGCGGACCCCCGCCGCGCCGGGATCGGCGTTCTGCACGGCCTCGTCGGCGAGCAGTGCGGTCACCGGCCCGTTCGCCGCGATCACCGCGGCTGCCTTCTCGGTGAGCACACCGGAATCGGGCCAGACCACCGAGCCCACCGAGGAGATGCCGAGAATGGAATCGATGATCCGGGCGGGCGAGCCGAGTGCGGATTCGATCAATGAGGCGTTGCCGGTCTCGGCGAGCGCCGTCAGGTCGACCTGGGCGTACGGCACGGCGGTCGTGCACATCTGCGCGGACAGGGCCCGTAGACGTTCGAGCCACGCGATCGCCGCGTCGGTGCCCGTGCCGGGCCGTGCGTCGCCGACCGGGTCGGAGGGATCGGCCACCACCAGGTAGTCGCGGGTCATGTTCGCGACCGTGGCCAGCAGATCCGGGTCGATCGCGAGGCACATCGCACCCGCGACCTGATCCTTGTTCGCCACGGCATCCTCCGCGACACGCAGCAGACCGTCGAGGCGACCACCTTCGGCGAGGGAGGACGCAAGATCGTCGTCGACGAGGCGGACGGGGTCGGTCACGGATCCGGGCACTCCTGCCGCCACCCGGGGGCGGTCGGCGAGCGGCCACAGCAGCGTCGTCGCGACGGGACTCGACAGGTCGGCAGGCACCGCCGGAAAATCCTTCTCCCCGGCTCCGAGGGACGTTTCCCCGAGCGAGGTGGGCCCACTCGTGTCGGTGTCGGCGTCGACCTCGTCGGCGGCGGGTACGCCGAGGACGGGAAGCAGGAACCGGGCGTCGTCGAGGCGCGCCTGACCGCCGTACTCGGGGGCACCGTTGACGTTGACGAGCAACGGGTACACACCCGGAGCGGTGATGTTCAGGGACGGGGTGAGGTCGGAGCGCAGCGGGAGTTCGAGAGTGAATTCCTCCGTCCCCCCCTGTTCGAGACGGTCGGAGACCACCTCGAATTCCCCGACGGTGTCGTATCCGGCCTGATCCAGCGTCAATGCACTGCGTAGGGTCGCGGAATCTGTGACGGCCTGCGCCCGCTGCAGACGCACCCACACATCTTCGACATCGCGATCACCGATATTGGTGACGGTGCCGGTCACCGACACGACCGGGCCACTGGCAAGCGACACCGTCGACGGCGTGACCTCGTCGATGTCCAGTCGGAGGAACTGCGGTTCGTCGGTAGTCTGCGCGGTCGCGGAGTCGGGAATCGGCCCACCCAGAGCCACGAGGACCAGCGCAAACACAGCGAGGACCACGGCGCCGGTCCGAGAGAACACCACCGTCATCCGAGCGCGGCCCCCGGCTCGTCGGTGTCCTTCAGCTGGTCGGTGTCCTTCAGCCAGGAGGGGTCGATGTCGGCGATGAGTTGGTCGGCGATGTCGGCGAGTTTGCGTTCGTCCGCGTACGCGAGCCGCGTCCGCAACTCGGTCAGTGGCACCCAGGCCACCTCGGTGACCTCGATGTCGGCGTCGGAGAGTTCACCGCCGAGGTATCGGAGGAGATAGTGATGGACGGTCTTGTGGACGCGGCGCCCTTCCGTCACGAACCAGTAGTCGATACTGCCGAGCTCGGCGAGGACCTTGCTGCGCACACCGGTCTCTTCGTGGACTTCTCGCATCGCGGTCTGCTCTGCCGTCTCGCCCTTCTCGATGTGGCCCTTCGGCAGTGACCACAACAGGCGGCCGCGGCGGTCGGTGCGACCGATCAGCGCGGCGCACAGCTTGTCGGTGGGGCCGCCGAGGCCGTCGACGACGAGACCGCCTGCCGACGTCTCCCGCACAGTCCGCATCCGCGTGTGCGGCGTCGAAGCCGACGAGGCCGCGCCTCCACGCACGGGTGATTTGCCGCCCGAACCACGCCGCCGCGGATTGCGGCGGTTGCGGTTGGCACGTTCTGCGGGCGACACCTGATCGATAGTAGTTGTAACGGCCACTGTGCCGGTTCAGCCACACGTCGGTGCCTGTCCGACCACGAGCGTGGGCCGCTCGGTAAAGTTCGAAGACGTGAACTCTCCCACTACGGACGCCGATCGCCGCGCCCGATTGCTCGCAGGCGCCGACTCGACGCTGCGCGCACTTTCGGATGTCCTGGCTCCGCTCGGGGCGCGATTCGCCGAGGCGGGACACGAGCTGTACCTGGTGGGCGGCAGTGTCCGCGACGCCGTGCTGGGGAGATTGGGCACCGACCTCGATTTCACCACCGACGCTCGCCCCGAACTCGTGCAGGAACTTCTTCGCGGATGGGCCGACCACCAGTGGGACACCGGCATCGACTTCGGCACGGTCAGCGCGTCGAAAGGCCCCGAACAGATCGAGATCACCACGTTCCGCAGCGACGCGTACGACCGCGTCACCCGCCACCCCCTCGTCGAATACGGCACGCGGCTCGAGGACGACCTGGTACGCCGCGACTTCACCGTCAACGCGATGGCCGTCCGGATCGGACCCGACGGCGCCGGCGAGTTCGTCGACCCTCTCGGCGGGATGGATGCGCTGGTGGCAGGGGTGCTCGACACACCCGCGCGCCCGGAGGACTCCTTCCACGACGACCCGCTGCGGATGTTGCGTGGCGCGCGGTTCGTGTCACAACTCGGGTTCACGCTCACCGAGCGGGTGAACACGGCGATCGTGCAGATGGCCGACGAGATCCTGCGGATCAGCGCCGAACGTGTCCAGGCGGAACTCGACAAGCTCATTCTCGGTGCCTTTCCGGTCGAGGGCATCGACGTCATGGTCGAAACGGGACTCGCGCAGCGGGTGATTCCGGAGATCCCCGCGATGAAACTCGAGATCGACGAACACCACCAGCACAAGGACGTGTACTGGCATTCGCTCACGGTCCTGAAGCAGGCGATCGACCTCGAGGACGGCGACCCCGATCTGGTGTTGCGCTGGGCGGCGCTCCTGCACGACATCGGTAAGCCCGGCACCAAGCGCAACGAGACGGGTGGCGGCGTGAGTTTCCACCACCACGAGGTGGTCGGCGCGAAGCTCGTCCGGAAGCGGATGCGGGCCCTGAAGTACTCCAAGCAGATGATCGAGGACGTGGGTCAGCTCGTGTTCCTGCATCTGCGGTTCCACGGGTACGGCAAGGGGCAGTGGACGGATTCTGCGGTGCGTCGTTACGTGCACGACGCCGGGCCTCTTCTGCCCAAGCTCCACAAGCTCGTGCGCGCCGACTGCACCACCCGCAACAAGCGGCGCGCTGCGTCGTTGCAGGCCACCTACGACGACCTCGAGCATCGCATCGCCGTGATCGCCGAGCAGGAGGACCTCGCGCAGGTGCGTCCGGATCTCGACGGCAACGCGATCATGGAACTGCTGGGGATTCCCGCGGGCCCGCAGGTCGGGAAGGCGTGGAAGTTCCTCAAGGACCTGCGACTCGATCGCGGACCGCTCGAGCGGGACGAGGCCGAGGCCGAACTCCTGAAGTGGTGGCACGAGCAGCCGAAGGCGTAGGTGTTTCTGTCTCCTCACACGAGCCATCCGGCGCGGTGAGCCAGATGTCACAGCCTGCTCACCGCGTTTGATCCTCCCGCAACACCATGTCCGCAGCATGGACACCGGGCCATTCACGAGACGGCGCCGGGCAGGAGCTGGGAATGCAGGACGTGATCACAAAGGTGAGAACCGCCTGCTCGTATTGCGGCGTGGGATGCGGGATGGTGCTCGAGGTCGGTATCGACCCGAGCACCGGAACGAGGCGTGTCCTCGAGGCATACGGAGACAAGGAGCACCCCACCAACCGGGGTCGTCTGTGCACGAAAGGCGCCACGAGCGCCGCGATGCTCGCCGGGGGCGGGCGACTCGAGACCGCGCGCGTGCGCCCCGAACGCGGTGCCGATCCGGTCCCGATCGCGCTCGGGACGGCAATTGCCGACACCGCGCGCCGCCTGAACGCCATCATCGACGAACACGGTCCCGACGCGGTCGCGATCTACGTGTCGGGGCAGATGTCTCTCGAGTCGCAGTACCTGGCGAACAAACTCGCGAAGGGATTCATCGGCACCAACGGCATCGAATCGAACTCGCGGTTGTGTATGGCGGGCGCAGGCACCGGATACAAGCAGTCGCTCGGATCCGACGGGCCACCGGGATCGTACGAGGACTTCGACCACGCCGACGTGTTCTTCGTGACCGGCTCCAACATGGCCGACTGCCATCCGATCCTTTTCCTGCGGATGATGGATCGCGTCAAGACCGGAGCGAAGCTGATCGTCGTCGACCCTCGCCGCACCGCGACGGCCGACAAGGCCGACCTGTTCCTGCGGATCTTCCCGGGAACCGACCTCGCCCTCCTCAACGGTCTGCTGCACCTCATCGTCGAAAACGGCCATGCGGATCGGGAATTCATCGACGAATACACCGCCGGCTGGGACGCGATGGAGGAATTCCTCGCCGACTACCCTCCGGGCGTGGTCGCGGAGATCACGGGAATCGACGAAGCCGATATCCGCACCGCAGCGCAGTGGATCGGGGAGGCAGGCAACTGGATGAGTTGCTGGACGATGGGACTCAACCAGAGCACCCACGGCACGTGGAACACCAACGCGATCTGCAATCTGCATCTCGCTACCGGCGCGATCTGTCGCACCGGTAGCGGCCCGTTCTCCCTCACCGGTCAGCCCAACGCCATGGGCGGACGCGAAATGGGTTACATGGGGCCGGGTCTGCCCGGTCAACGCAGTGTGCTGTCGGAGGCGGATCGTGTGTTCGTCGAAGATCGGTGGGGTGTACCGCGCGGCACGCTGCGCACCGAGGTGGGTACCGGCACGATCGACATGTTCGAGAAGATGGCTGCCGGCGAGATCAAGGCCTGCTGGATCATCTGCACCAACCCTGTTGCGACCGTCCCCAATCGGAGGACCGTCCTCGAGGGTCTCGAGAGGGCCGAACTCGTGGTCCTGCAGGACAGTTTTGCCGAGACGGAGACAGCGGACTATGCAGATGTCCTGTTGCCGGGAGCTCTGTGGTCCGAATCCGACTACGTGACCGTCGGTTCCGATCGAACCCTGAATCTCATCGGGCAGGCGGTCGACCCCGTGGGCGACGCGCTGCCCGACTGGGAGATCATCGCGCGAATCGCCACCGAGATGGGATTCGGAAGCGCTTTCGACTACTCGAGCGCCGACGAGATCTTCGACGAGATCACCGGATTCGCGAACCCGGACACCGGATACGACCTACGCGGAGTCACCTACGACCGATTGCGCGAGGAACCCGTGCAATGGCCGTGTCCGCCCGGCGCCGCCGACCGCAATCCCATCCGCTATCTCAACGACGGGACCGTTCGTCCTCGGCTCGTACGCGGAGACGGCACGGTCCCGCGCTTCGCCTTCGCGACTCCCGACGGACGGGCCCGGTTCTTTCCGCGTCCGCACGTGCCTGCCGTCGAACTCCCCGACGACGACTTCCCGCTGATCCTCAACACCGGACGGGTACAGCACCAATGGCACACCCTGACGAAGACCGGCCGGGTCGCCAAGCTCAACAAGCTCGAGCCCGGACCGTTCGTCGAGATCAACCCGGACGACGCGACGCGACTGGCGATCGTCGACGGCGATCGCGTCGAGATCACTTCGCGCCGTGGTCGTGCGGTACTGCCCGCGGTGGTCACCGACCGGGTGGCTCCGGGCAGTTGTTTCGCGCCGTTCCACTGGAACGACAAGTTCGGCGACGACCTCACCATCAATGCCGTCACCAATGATGCGACCGACCCGGTGTCGCACCAGCCCGAATTCAAGGTGTGTGCGGTCGCATTGGTGAAGGTGGAGACACCGGAGGAGGTGGTCGCAGACCCCGCAGACCGTGTCTCGTCCGTGATCGGTCTCGGCGACGTCGATGCTCCCGTGCTCGACGAGACCGAACGAATCTACCTGTCGGGTATGCTCGCCGGGCTCCGCTCGAGTGAGCTCGGTGGAGTTCCGGTGCTTCCGGCGTCGGCGCCGTTCTCTGCCCAGAAGCGCGCCTGGATCGAGGGTGTGCTGGCGGGCGTCTATTCACGGGGATCCGAGTCCGTCGATCCTGTTTCTGAGCCGGACGGGACACCGGTTGTGGTGGCGTGGGCATCGCAGACCGGCAACGCCGAGGAATTCGCGAGAACGTGCGTCGAGCGCCTGCGGTCTGCGGGCTGTGCAGTGCGCTCGATGTCGTTGAACGACCTGGATAATTCTGCATTGGAAGATATTTCGACTCTGGTCATCGTCGCGAGTACTTTCGGGGATGGAGAGGCGCCGGACAGTGGTGGCAGATTCTGGAAGTCGCTGAACAGCGATGATTCTCCTCGTCTCACCGATCTGAAGTACGCGGTTCTCGCGTTCGGTGATTCCAGCTTCGACGACTTCTGTGGTTTCGGGAGAAAACTCGACGAGCGGCTGACCGAGCTCGGTGCGATTCCGCTTCTCCCCCGGGTCGACTGCGAACCCGATTTCGAGGAACGGTCGGCGCAGTGGCTCGGCGATCTCGAATCGCACCTCGGTGGCACCATCGCGCCTGCGCGAGAAGTGGTCACCACCTCGGTGCCTGCGGTTCCGGCCTACTCGCGGCGGTCTCCGCTGATCACCCGGCTCACTCGCAATGTGCGTCTCAGCGGTACGGGTTCATCGAAGGAGGTGCGCCAGTTCGGCTTCGAGCTGTTCGACCCGGACTTCGAATACAGTGCAGGCGACGCGCTCGGTGTGGTGCCCACCAATGGCCCGGACACCGTGGACGAGTGGCTGCAGGTCACCGTGCTCGATGCAGAGACGCCCACCGAGATTGCGGGTCTTCCGACAATCCCGCTGCGCGAGGCGGCGACACGACATCTCGACATCACCAGGGTGACACCCGATCTGTTGAAGTTCGTGCAGCAGCAGACCGGAAGTGCCGAGCTCGCAAAGCGCCTTCGGCCGGGCAACAAGCTCGAGTTGCAGCGGTGGCTGTGGGGTAAGCAGGCAATGGACGTGATCGCTGAATATCCGTTCAAAGCGCCACTGGACGAATGGCTGCCGTTGCTCGAGCGCCTCCAGCCGCGCATGTACTCCATCTCGTCGAGCCCGAAGATCGATCCTCGGGAAGTGCAACTGACGGTGTCGGTGGTGCGGTACAACAACGACGGGCGAGGGCGTGCAGGAGTGTGCTCGAGTTTTCTCGCCGATCACAGCAAGGGCGCGGACATCCCGATCTTCGTGCAGCGCAGCAACCATTTCCGGCCGCCGTCGTCGCCGGATACGCCGATGATCATGGTGGGGCCGGGGACGGGAATTGCGCCGTTCCGAGCGTTCCTCCACGATCGTCGGGAGTCGGGCCACACGGGTCGTAATTGGCTGTTCTTCGGCGACCAGCGAATCGACACCGACTATCTCTACCGGGACGAGATCGAGGCGATGCATTCGGACGGTTTCCTCACCGAACTCGACCTTGCCTTCTCCCGGGATCAGCGACAGAAGGTCTACGTGCAGGATCGCATGCGCGAACACGGTGCGCTGCTGTGGCGGTGGCTCGAGGACGGCGCCCACTTCTACGTGTGCGGTGACGCGGCGCGGATGGCGAAGGACGTGGACGCGGCACTGCGCGATGTGGTGCAGGCACACGGCCGGCTCGACCAGGACCAGGCCACGGCATATGTCGACGGACTCGTCGCGGAGAAGCGTTACGTGCGCGACGTGTACTGAACGATCTCGAGTTCCCCATCAAGATCGGCTCGTTTCCCCCTCGAGCCGTATTCGATCCGTCTACAGTCCGTTTCGGAACACATGTGGCGCCGATGATTCGGGGAGAAGTGCAGTGCAACTCGGGCACGAACTCGTCCGCGAACGCGTCGGGGTGAACAACTCCGGGGCGGCCTTCAATTCCGTCATCGCGATCGAACTCAACGACGGACACCCGATGAACCCCATGGTCAATGCGGGGGCGCTGGCGACGACAGCTGCTCAGTTGCTCGCGAGCTATGGGCGAGTCGCACTCGATCCCGACGAGGTCGTCGATGTCTACACGAAGCAGTGCTCGCTGAAGGTCGATGCCCAGGACCTCGCGGTCATGGGCGCAACCCTCGCGGACGGCGGCGTCAACCCGCTCACCGGTAGGAGAGTCGTCCCGCCCGGCAAGTGCGGAATCGGCGTGTTCTCACCGCTCCTCGACTCCGCAGGAAACAGCATTCGAGGCCAGCGGGCGACCGCGTATCTGTCGAGGGTGCTGGGCCTGAACATATTTGCTTCCGCTGCACATTCTCGACAGAAAGGAATCCGCCGATGAGCACCGGACACGACACGGCGACGGTCGAACAGCACAACTCGTGGCTGCCGATGATCGGGCTGTTCCTCGGGCAGATCCTGATGTCGTTCAACGTGGCTGCATTGCCGGTGTCTATCGGTGGCATGGTCGAGGATTTCGGTGCGCCGCCGACCGCGGTGAGTACTGCCATCGTCATGTACGGGATCGGTGTTGCCGCGCTCGTGATGCTCGGTGCGAAACTCGGCCATCGTTTCGGATGGGTTCTCGTGTTCCGCATCGTCGTCGTCATGTTCGCGGGTTCCTCGTTGATGATGATCTTCGCGCCGACCATCGAGGTCGTCATCGCAGCGCAGGCACTCGCGGGGATGTCGGCGGCGATCATCGTTCCGGCACTGGTTGCGTTGATCGCGGAGAACTATCACGGTGGCCAGCAGGCGACTGCCATCGGTTCGCTGGGATCGGCCCGCGCCTTCTCCGGGATGAGTGCATTCCTCATCGGTGGTGCGCTCGGCGCGACCGTCGGGTGGCGTCCGGTGTTCGGGATCGTGCTGGCAATTGCGGTCGCGGTGTTCGTCTTCAGCTTCACCCTTCGCTCCGATCGGGGTAATTCGTCGGTCGAGATCGACGTGGTCGCCGCGATGCTGATCGGCGTCGCGATCGTGGTGCTGACCCTGGGGTTCAACAATCTCAACGGCTGGGGTCTGCTCATCGCGCGTGAGGGTGCGCCGTTCGACGTCGTCGGCTTGTCGCCGGCACCGATCCTCATCGTCCTCGGCGTCGTTCTCGGTCAGGCCTTCCTGGTGTGGACGCGACAGCGAGTGCGTATCGGCAAGGTTCCCCTGGTGAGCCTGTCGGTGATCGGCTCCTCCCGTGAACGCGCTGCGCTCTATGCGATGTTCGTGGTGGTCGCGCTGGAAGCCGCATTGAATTTCACCGTGCCGTTGTACATCCAGATCGTTCAGGGGCGGTCGGCGTTCGACACCTCACTGGCGATGATGCCGTTCAATCTCACGGTGTTCGTCACCGCCACTTTGATCGTGCGTTTCTACAAGCGCTTCAGTCCCCGGGCGATCGGGATGTTCTCGTTCGGTCTGACGACCGCCGCACTGATCTGGTTGGCGTTCGTCGTCACGAACGACTGGGAGACGCTGCCGACCATCGTGGGTCTGATCGTCTTCGGGGTAGGCCAAGGGGCGCTGGTCACCCTGGTGTTCAATGTGCTCGTCACGTCGGCTCCCAAGGAGTTGGCGGGAGACGTGGGCTCCATCCGGGGAACAGCCCAGAACTTGGCGTCTGCCGTGGGCACCGCGGTTGCGGGAGCGATGCTGGTGACGATCCTCGGGCTCAACGTCGCTCAGTCGGTGGCCAACGATGTCGAGATACCGGAGTCCGTCGTCGCGGAGGTCGATCTCGACGACGTCAACTTCGTGAGCAACGACCAACTTCGGGCGGTGCTCGGTGAGACGAGTGCCTCACCTGCGGTGATCGACGCAGCCGTCCAGATCAATACCGATGCCAGACTGAGGGCGCTCAAGACCGGGCTGCTGATCCTTGCCGGAGTCAGCGCCGTCGCGATCCTCCCGGCCTCGCGGCTCCCCGCATACAAGCCGGACGAGATTCCGGACCCGAGTCCTGAATAAGGCTGCGGGGCGGTCGTTCTTGTGATCGACTCTATGCGGCAGGGTTATGGAATTGTGACGTGAGGTAGCGTGGCCAACGCCGCGTCGGGGACTTGGTGCGGTCTCGTTCGGTCGGTGCGGCACGTCCCATCCGGATTTGGGACATCGATTCGGCGTGCCGTACGGAGATACGGATGTCGCACGAACTGCACCATTTCTCGATGGGGATATGGGTCTTCTTCCTGGCTTACCTCACGTCGGTCGTCGGATCGTATGTGGGCCTGTCCTGCGTGCGTCAGTCCTTCAAGGATGAACGCAAGAACGCCAGAATACGATGGCTCGCCATGGCGTCGCTCGCCATCGGTGGCGTGGGGATCTGGTTGATGCACTTCATCGGGATGATGGGATTCGCGGTTCCGGGCTCCACGATCCGATATGCTCTCGCGCCGACGTTGTTCTCCATAGTGCTGGCGGTCGGCGCGACGCTGTTCGGGCTCTGGATCGTGGACTCACGTGCCGGATGGAAAACGCGGGTACCTCGCGGTGTTCCGCTCGCCGTTGGTGGACTGGTGATGGGCCTGGCCGTCAGCTTCATGCACTACAGCGGTATGGCGGCGATCCGGATCAAGGGCACGATCGAGCACGATCAGGCTTTCGTGGTGGCCTCCGTCATCATCGGCATCGTCGCGTCCACGGCCGCGCTGTGGCTCGCTGGTGTGGCGGAAAGTCTCGTTGCCCGAGCCGCCGCGGCGCTGATCATGGGGTGTGCTGTCGTTGCACTGCACTACACGGGTATGGCCGGAGTGAACGCCACGGTCAATGCGAGCGCGCCGGAACCTGCGGGGCAGACGGTGATGTCACTTCTGTTCCCGTCCTTCGTCATCGGTATCGCTGTGATCGCATTGCCCATCGTTGCACTGCTGCTCGCCCCGGACCGCGAGGACCGTCGACGCGAAGCCGCTGTCGCGCAGTGGACGGGTGAGGGCGAACCCGCCGAGGCGTACGCAGCGCCGGCCATGCCTCATCCCACGCATCGGGTCGACGGGTATGGAACAGACGGGTACGAGGAAAAAGTGCGGGTCAAGATCTTCCCGGCAGGGCCGCAGCAGGGGAGTCGCGCAGGAGACATGACAGGTCGGGACCGGCAGCCGCGGGAGGCCGGGGGTGCACTGCGTCAGTGACGCGCTTGTATCTCCGCATATTCGGAAGTATCTTCGCTTTCATGTCGAATGTGCGGATCAAGGATGCAGCTACGCTGCTCGGTGTCAGCGATGACACTGTTCGGCGCTGGGTCGATCAAGACCTGCTGTCGGCGACCAAGGACGAATCGGGACGCAAGGTGATCGAAGGCGGCGAGCTCGCTGCCTTCGCTCGCTCCCAGGCCGCGGCGGCGCCCGATCTGCTCGGCGTCGGGAGCTCTGCCCGCAACCGACTGGTCGGCCTCGTCACCCGGGTGGTGTCCGACACCGTGATGTCGCAGGTGGAGATGCAATGCGGCCCCCACCGGATCGTCTCGCTCATGAGCACCGAGGCCGTCGAGGAACTGGGCCTCGAACCGGGCAGCATCACGGTCGCCGTCGTCAAGTCCACCAACGTCATCGTCGAGACCCCCGGGGAGCAGGCATGAAGACTCGTGTCGTCGTAGCAGCATCGGTGGCGATCGCCTGTGCGTTCGCTCTGACATCCTGCGGGAGCAACGACTCCACCGAGGCGGGCGCCGAGACTCTGACGGTGTTCGCAGCGGCATCTCTGCAGAACACGTTCACCGAGATCGGTGAGCAGTTCGAAGCAGCGAATCCCGGTGTAACCGTGGAATTCTCGTTCGCCGGGTCGTCGTCACTCGTGACGCAACTCGTGGAGGGCGCGCCGGCCGATGTCTTCGCCGCGGCCGACACGAAAACCATGGGTGATGTGGTCGATGCGGGTCTCGCGGCGGGCGAGCCCGTCGATTTCGCGGCCAACGTGCTCACCATCGTCACCGAGCCCGGGAACCCCGAGAACATCACGTCGCTGGAAGATCTCACCCGCGAAGGTCTGTCCGTCGTCGTGTGTGCACCACAGGTTCCGTGCGGGGCGGCCACCGAACGTGTCGAAGAATCCTCCGGTGCGACCCTCACCCCGGTCTCGGAGGAATCCTCGGTCACCGACGTGCTCGGCAAGGTCACGTCGGGGCAGGCGGATGCCGGTCTCGTCTACGTCACCGACGCGAAAGATGCGGGTGAGTCGGTGACCGCGATTCCGTTCCCCGAATCCGCCGGTGCGGTCAACACCTATCCGATCGCCCGGCTCGCCGACACCGACAACGCCGAGCTGGCAGCGGAATTCGTCGACTTCGTCACCGGAGAGCAGGGTCGTGCAATCCTCGCGGAGGCAGGATTCGGCGCACCGTGAGCGCGGCGCGCACATCCACGGGGATTCCGTCGTGGATGTACGTGCCTGCCGCGGTGGGGTTTGTCTTCATCGCGGTCCCGTTGGCAGCGATGCTGCTCACGGTCGACTGGGCTAACTATCCCGCGCTGATCACGTCCGAGGCTTCGCTCGACGCACTCGAACTCAGCCTCGTGACCGCGTCACTCAGTACACTGCTGTGCATAACCCTGGGGATACCCATGGCTCTGGTGCTGGCGCGCAGTACCTTCCGGGGTCTGCGGGTGGTACGCGCGCTGGTGCTTCTTCCACTCGTGCTGCCGCCGGTGGTCGGGGGTATCGCCCTGCTCTACACCTATGGTCGCCGCGGTCTGATCGGTCAACACCTCGAAGTGTTCGGCATCAGCATCGCGTTCTCCACCACCGCGGTGGTGGTGGCGCAGACATTCGTCGCATTGCCGTTCCTCGTGATGAGCCTCGAAGGTGCCTTGCGCACAGCGGGACACCGATACGAGAACGTCGCAGCGACACTCGGCGCCCGGCCCACCACGGTCTTCCGCCGCGTCACCCTGCCCCTCGTGCTGCCCGGACTCGCGTCGGGCGCCGTCCTTGCATTCGCCCGCGCGCTCGGTGAATTCGGCGCGACCCTCACCTTTGCCGGAAGTCTGCAGGGCACCACACGCACACTCCCCCTCGAGGTCTATCTGAGACGCGAAACCGATCCCGATGCGGCGGTGGCCTTGTCGCTGCTGCTCATCGTCGTCGCTCTGGTGATCGTCGTCGCCGTGCACTCGCGACGCCCGAAAGGAGCGGATCAGTGAGCCGGCTGCAGGTACGGGCGAGCGTCGACACGCGTGACTTCACCGTGGATCTCGACGTGGACGCGGGCAGTACCGTCGCGGTTCTCGGACCGAACGGAGCCGGAAAGTCCACGATGCTCGGTGTGATCTCCGGATTACTCCGGCCGGACCGGGGTCGCGTCGAACTGGGAGACCGGGTCCTCACCGACATCGCATCGGGCATCGCGGTGCCGCCCTACGCTCGTTCGGTTGCGTTGCTTGCGCAACAGGCACTCCTGTTTCCACACCTGACCGCGGCCGACAACGTGGCATTCGCGCCACGCAGCGCCGGGAAGGGGCGCCGCGCTGCACGAGAGATCGCGATGCACTGGTTGAAGGCGGTCGACGCCGTCGAACTGGCCGATCGCACACCGCATCAACTCTCGGGCGGGCAGGCTCAGCGCATCGCGGTCGCGCGGGCCCTTGCGGCGGATCCAGAACTGCTCCTCCTCGACGAACCGATGGCCGCACTCGATGTCGCCACGGCGCCCGCGGTGCGGTCGCTGCTGCGCAGGGTGCTGCGCGAGGACGGTCGTACAGCGCTGATCGTCACACATGATCCCCTCGATGTGCTGGCACTCGCCGATCGCGTGATCGTCGTCGACGGCGGACGCATCGTCGAGGACGGCACCGCGTCGCGGGTCCTGACCCGGCCACGCAGTGCGTTCGGCGCACGGATCGCCGGAACGAACCTGCTCGACGGGACAGTCGGCGACGACGGTCTCGTCACGGAAGTCGGTGTCGTGCACGGAGTCGCCGACGACGACTGCACCTCCGGTACTGCGGCGGCCGCGGTGTTTCCGCCGTCTGCGGTCGCCGTCTACACCGAACCTCCGCACGGAAGTCCGCGGAATGCGCTGCGCGTCGAGGTCGGTGAGCTCGAGGCCCGTGGCGCGACGGTGCTGGTGCGCGCGTCGGGAGGATTGACGGCCGAGATCACGACGGCCGCAGCCGCCGACCTGACGCTCGAACCGGGGGCGACGGTGTGGTTCGTGATCAAGGCCACCGAGATCCGGATCCACCGGGCACGATGATCATTCGGGCGGCGTGATCAGCTCCTGTTGTCGATCCGATAGCGCCTGATCGCGAGCACACCGAGCACACCGAGGACGTATACCGCTGCACCGGCCACAGCAAGTGCGGGTGTGCGGCCGTCCGGCGCCACCACGAATGCCGCCGCCGCGATCGCGGCCAGGAACGCGATGTTGAATACGGTGTCCTGCAACGCGAAGACCTGCCCGCGCCGTGCGTCGTCGATATCGATCTGCATCGCCGCATCGCCGGTGAGCTTGATCGTCTGACCGGCGACTCCGAGCAGGAACGCGGCGATGAGCAGAGGTCCCTGAGCCACGGTTGTGACGAACAGGAGTTGCACTACCGCCGCGACGATCAACCCGAGGGTGACGGTGCGCGGCCGGCCGAGTCGCGGGATGAGGAACGGCGCGGCGATCGCGGCGATGAGCATGCCGAGTGCGGTGGCTGCGACTGCGACACCGAACCCGGCGAATCCACCTGGCAGCGACGTCTCGTGTTCGGTGTCGCGGAGCACGAGCACCATGATCAGGGTGTCGATGCCGAAGACGATGCGGTGTGCGCCGATTCCGATCATGGCGGCGGCGACACCGGGGAATTCCCAGACCGCTGTTGCTCCGGTGCGCAGCCCCCCGACGATGGTGCGTACCACCGCCCGCGGTCGCGCGCCGTCCGGTCCCAGCGCATGGTAGGCGAATCCTCCGGCTGCCACTGCGCCGATCACAGACCCGGATGCTCCCAGCGCAACGGCGATTCCGGAACCGAGGTCGCCGGCACCGACGAGAGCGATGGTGGTGACCGCGGCTCCGGCGCCGGCGGCGGAGACGACGGAGCCCGCGGTCGCGAGCACGGAATTGACCGGGACGAGCCAGGATTGGTGCACCACGTGCGGGAGCGATGCCGAGACTCCGGCGAGTACGAAGCGACTCACTCCGACGGCGGCGAGTGCGAGCAACATCAGCGGTGTCTGTGGACCCCCGGTGAAGAGCACGGTCGCGGCCGCAAGAATGAACATGCCGCGTAGCGCGTTGGCCCACACCAGCACGAGTCGGCGGTCCCAGCGATCGAGGAGCGCGCCGGCGAACGGGCCGATCACCGAGTACGGGAGGAGGAGAACGGCGAACCCTGCGGCGATGGCGACGGGGTCTGCGTGCCGTTCGGGATTGAACAGGATCGCTCCGCCGAGGGCCGCCTGGAACATGCCGTCGCCGAACTGGCTCGCGAAGCGGACGATCGTCAGGCGTACGAGGCCGGGCGATCCGCGGAGGGCGGAGACCGTCGATTGCCACGCCTGCCGCTTCGAGTCCTGCACAACCTCCGAGACTATCTGTGTTGAAGGCGGCCTATCGGGCGCGGTGTTGGACGGCGGCCTATCGGGTACGGTCCTGCCACCAGCGGACGGTCGTGTCTGCGGCGTCTGCGAGCGGTGTGGGAGATAGGCCGAGCGCAGCTTCGGTGCGGCTCGAGTCCATGACGAACGGGTCGGTGAACATGTAGACGGTCTCTGCGAGCTCTCGCATGTCGCTGTTCACGACCGCACCGGCACGCACGACCCAGGTGGGGATGGTCCCCACCTTCGGAGCAGGTATTCCTGCGGCGGTGGTGAAGGCCGTGGCCAGCTCGCGCTGCGTCACCGCGGGCGCGGTGGGTGCGTGCAGCACGCGGTTCCACACTCCGTCGTTGCCTGCGGCGGCGATCATCGCGGCTGCGAGGTCGGGAACGTAGGTGAACGAGTGCGGTGTATCCGCTGATCCGAGTACCCGTGAGGTCTTTCCGGCGAGAACCGTGGGGACCATGCGTTCGCCCGCGTGGGCATTCAGTACGTGAGGTCCGAAGAAGTCCGATGCGACCACACTGACCGTCGGGGTGGAGTGTGCGTCGCGGGCGGCGAGCAGGCGGGCGCGCACACCGAGCTTGCCTCGGGTCGCGTTGCGGGGTGAGTCCTCGGTCATGACCTCGTGCGGTGAGCTGTACGAGTAGAGGCTCTCGGGGAACACGACGACCGCACCGACGCGACCGGCGGCGTCGAGCGCGACCTGCTCGGCGGCAGGCAGTTCCTTGTCCCACACGTCGGCGGAATAGGCCGAACCGTGGATGCACAGGTACAGCGCGACGGCGCTGTCGCCGTCGGGGCCGGTGAGCGCGTCGTCGAGGGCGTGGGGGTCGTTGACGTCGACGCGCAGGCGCTCGATGCCGGGGTGGTCGGGTCCGCTTCCCGAGCGGGTGAGGACGCGGACGCGATGACCCTGTGCGGCGAGTTGTTCCGCGACGGTGGTACCGACCGGTCCGGCGCCGGCGACTACATGGAGCTTCGACATGGTGTCCGCCCTTCGTTGAGTGTGAGCACTGCTCTCTGTTCTGGAATCAGACTGCACCGCCGCACCGGCCATGTCAAGAGCAGTGCTCACATTTGTTGACAGTGCTCGCGTTTGTCGGTCAGGCTGGAAATATGACGACACCTCGCGCACAAGCGCGCACACGCACCATGGCCGAGATCCTGCGGATCGGCCGCGACCACCTGGCGACCGAAGGCGCAGCCGCACTGTCGCTGCGTGCCGTCGCGCGCGACCTGGGCGTGGTGTCGTCGGCGATCTACCGCTACGTCGCGAGCCGCGACGAGTTGCTCACTCTCCTGGTGGTCGATGCGTACGACGAACTCGGAGATGCGGTCGACGCCGCGGTTGCCGCCGCAGACGACCCGGTCGAGCGATTCCGTGCGCTCGGCCGCGCAGTGAGGGAATGGGCCCTGCGCGAGCCTGCGCGCTACGCGCTGCTGTTCGGCAGTCCGGTCCCGGGTTACCGGGCTCCCGCCGAACGCACGACCGAACCCGGCACCCGGGTCATCGTTCGGCTCGTCGGAATCCTGGCGGACGCATATACCGTCGGTGCGTTGCAGTCGACCGACTCCGTTCCGGTCCCGGACTCGCTGTCGGCAGACTTCTCGCGGATCCGAACCTCATTCGACATCGATCTACCCGACGCGGTCATCGCCCGCAGCGTTCTGGTGTGGACAGGGCTGTTCGGCACGGTGAACTTCGATGTGTTCGGTCAGTACGGAGCCGACACCTTCACCGACGAGTCGGCGCTGTTCGAGCATCAGCTCTCGGTTCTTGCGGAAACGGCCGGGTTCGTGACCGCATCGCAACAGCCGCGGTGAGAGAATGACGGGGTGGCGCAGCATCAGGACGACCCCGAGGATCGCACCGCACCGTCGACTCCCAAGGTCCGTGCGGGAAATCTGCTCATTGCCGGCACCGCCCTCACGGAACCCACGTTCCGCCGCACCGTGATCTACGTCATCGAACACAACGAGTCCGGTAGCTTCGGTGTCGTACTCAATCGCATCAGCGACACCGCCGTCGGCGCAATGCTCCCCCGCTGGGCTCCGCTGTCTGCGCGGCCGGGCGCTCTGTATGTGGGTGGCCCGGTGCACCGGAATTCGGCGCTGTGTCTCGGCGCTGCGCGCCCGGGCGCCAAGGTCGACAACGTGAAGGGTGTTCGCAGGATCGACGGCCGGATCGTGTTGATCGATCTCGACACCGACCCCGAGACCCTCGTCGAACATGTCGAAGGAGTGCGGATCTTCGCCGGTTATGCGGGGTGGCGTGCCGGTCAGCTCGACGGCGAACTGAGCAACGACGATTGGATGGTCGTCTCCGCCCGGCCCCGCGACATCCTGGCCCGGGCCGACATCGATCAGTGGGCGAGTGTGCTGCGCCGCCAGCCGCTCCCGATGGCGTTGCTGGCGACCCACCCGATCGAGATCGAGCGGAACTGAGAAGTCAGACGGTCTCGCGGCGGTCGGCCAACGTATTGATCGCGCCCGCCATCTCCTCTGCGCGATCGGTCGTGATCGTGAGTTCGTGACCGGATTCGGCGGTGATCACCAGTGCCGGCCCGGTGTTGGTGACCAGCCCGTACCGGTTCGGGCGCTTGATCCGCAGCCCCCAGCCGCCCCAGTCCTGGAACGGCCGCGTCTCGGTGACCTTCGCGCCGATGATCTCGTCGAGGTCGTAGTCGAGCGCGGAGGCGCCGAGGTTGCGCACCGACACACCGCGTTCGTCCACGCGCACTGTGAATCGGAGCAGGCTCAGGATCAGGAAGGCCGACGGGAGTGCGATGGCCATGGGCCACCAACTGCCCATCACGGCGCACACGATGAGCACGGGGACCAGTACGAGAAGTGCGAGCACGACGGTGGTGAACCGGCCGGTGCCGACCTCATCGACGATGGGCAGCTCGACCGGGCCGCGCGGCAGTGACGGATCGGGTGTCGTCGTCGACGAGGGGCGTTCCCGGTAGTCGCGGAGCAGGCTCGCACCGAGCCACCCCACCGCGACGCCGAGGCACATGCCCAGCCCGAGGGGCCACGCGGGGAACGGCACCGTCGCCGGGTCGGATATGTCCAGCTGTGCCGCCAGGGTCGCGACGTACAGCGTCGCCATCAGGAATGTCACCGCCAGCCCGGTCACCAGCATGTAGCGGCGCATCATCAGCTGTGCTTGGGCGAGCGCGGCGATCGAGCAGCATCCGCCACCGACCAGCGCGATGAGCAACGCCATCGTCCACGCCCCCGTCATCGGGCTCGCGAACGAGTCGGGGGCCGAGCCCGACCAATGGGATGCGACTTCAGCAGGGAGTCGAGGCTCCCACGTGACGGTGAGCACCAGGACGACGAGTGCGCACAACAACGGGATTCCGAGCCCGAACAGGGCCCCGGCGGGATCGACGACGCGACGACGGGTCATCGACACAGAATAGGGATCACTACTGCGCGAGTGTGCGCGGGCGAGAGATCAGGCGGTCGGTTCGCACATTCCGCGCAGGCTGCACGCACCACACGACGTGCCGCAACCATCCGATTCGGCCGGCTTCGTCGCTTCGGCGACCCGAGCCGCGATGGAACCACCGGCGCCCGCGGTGATCAGCGCTGCAACGACGGTGACGACGACGGCGATCACACCGGCGACCGTGGGTAGCGTCAACGTGGCAACACCACCGAAGACGCAGAGCGCGGCCGCACCGAGCATGCTGGGTGCAGCGACCTTGTTGGTCATGGTGAAGGTGGTGTCGTCACGCAGTGACTCCGGCGTACGTACACCCGCCCACCGGTTGCGCGGCAACTTGCCGGTCAGCGCCGCGACACCGACCGCGCCGACGGCGAGGGCGATAAGGAAAAGCAGAAGGGCGACGATCAGCACCCGACCAGGATACCGCCGCGTGTAGCCGGCCCACCCCTCGGGTGCGGGCACGTTCTACCCTGGTGGGAGCCCACAAACGCCGGCCGAGTAGATAGCGATCACCGTGACCCGTCCCGTTCAGCCCTCCCCACCGTCGTCCGACCCAACCCCGCAGCACCGCTACACCGCGGAACTCGCGGGGCAGATCGAGCAGCGCTGGCAGGAGCTGTGGCGCGAGCGCGGCACGTTCCATGCACCCAACCCCGTGGGTCAACTCGCCGGTGAAGTGCCCGCCGACAAGCTGTTCGTGCAGGACATGTTCCCGTACCCGTCGGGCTCCGGCCTGCACGTCGGGCACCCCCTGGGCTACATCGCGACCGACGTCTACGCCCGCTTCCACCGGATGCAGGGCCACAACGTGCTGCATACGCTCGGCTACGACGCATTCGGCCTGCCCGCCGAGCAGTACGCGGTGCAGACGGGCACCCATCCCCGCACCACCACCGAAGCCAACATCGTGAACATGAAGCGGCAGCTCGGGCGTCTGGGGCTCGGCCACGACGACCGTCGCTCCGTCGCGACCACCGATGTCGACTTCTACCACTGGACGCAGTGGATCTTCCTCACGATCTACAACGCGTGGTACGACACCGCCGCAGGCAAGGCCCGCCGCATCGGAGAGCTCGAGGCCGAGTTCGCAGACGGCACGCGTGCCCTCGACGACGGCCGCGACTGGGCGTCGCTGTCGGCAAGTGAGCGCGCCGCAGTCCTCGACTCGTACCGCCTCGTCTACCAGTCGAATTCGCTTGTCAACTGGTGTCCCGGGCTGGGCACCGTGTTGGCGAACGAAGAGGTCACGGCCGACGGTCGCTCGGAACGCGGCAACTTCCCGGTGTTCCGGAAGAACCTGCGGCAGTGGATGATGCGTATCACCGCGTACTCCGATCGCCTCATCGACGACCTCGAGCACCTGGACTGGCCCGACAAGGTCAAGTCCATGCAGCGCAACTGGATCGGCCGCTCGAACGGCGCCCAGGTGGCCTTCGCGGTCGACGGCGCGGACGCCGCGGTCGAGGTCTTCACCACCCGCCCCGACACCCTGTTCGGCGCCACCTACGTCACCCTTGCGCCCGAGCACGTGTTGGTCGACGAGATCGTCGGAGCGGCGTGGCCTTCCGATGTCGACGAGCGTTGGACCGGTGGTGCCGCGACCCCCGCCGACGCCGTTGCTGCGTACCGGGCCGCGATCGCCGCGAAAACCGATCTGGAGCGGCAGGAGTCGAAGGAGAAGACCGGCGTGTTCCTCGGCGCGTACGCCGTGAACCCGGTCGATGGCGAGAAGCTTCCGATCTTCATCGCCGACTACGTGCTCACCGGCTACGGCACCGGCGCGATCATGGCTGTTCCCGGCCACGACCAGCGCGACTGGGAGTTCGCGACCGCGTTCGGGCTGCCCATCCGCGAGGTGATCTCCGGTGGCGACATCACCACCGAGGCGTACACCGGCGACGGTGAGCTCGTGAACTCGGGCCTCCTCGACGGATTGAGCGTCGACGACGCGAAGAAGACCATCACCGCGAAGCTCGAGGAGGACGGAACCGGCTCCGGTACCGTCCAGTACAAGTTGCGCGACTGGCTCTTCGCTCGCCAGCGGTACTGGGGCGAGCCGTTCCCGATCGTCTACGACGAGCAGGGTGGCGCACATCCACTGCCTGATTCGATGCTCCCCGTGGAACTTCCGGAGGTCGAGGACTACGCACCGGTGTCGTTCGACCCGGACGATGCGGATTCCGAGCCGTCGCCCCCGCTCGCGAAGGCGACCGACTGGGTGAACATCGAACTCGACCTCGGCGACGGACTGCAGCGCTACACCCGCGACACGAACGTGATGCCGCAGTGGGCGGGCAGTTCGTGGTACCAGCTGCGCTACATCGACCCGACGAACTCGGAAGAGTTCTGCGCCGAGGAGAACGAGGCCTACTGGACGGGTCCGCGACCCGATCTGCACGGTCCGAACGATCCGGGCGGCGTCGACCTGTACGTGGGCGGTGTCGAGCACGCGGTGCTGCACCTGCTCTACTCGCGGTTCTGGCACAAGGTGCTCTTCGACCTCGGCTACGTCAGCTCGTCCGAGCCGTACCGTCGCCTGTTCAACCAGGGGTACATCCAGGCCTACGCGTACACCGATGCGCGTGGCGTGTACGTCCCGGCCGACGAGGTCGTCGAGCGCGACGGCAAGTTCTTCTGGACGGGTCCGGACGGCGAGCAGGAAGTCGCCCGCGAATACGGGAAGATGGGTAAGTCGCTCAAGAATTCCGTTGCGCCCGACGAGATCTGCAACGACTACGGTGCCGACACCCTGCGCGTGTACGAGATGTCGATGGGTCCGCTCGATCAGTCGCGTCCGTGGGCGACCAAGGACGTCGTGGGTGCGTCGCGGTTCCTGCAGCGCGCGTGGCGTCTGGTGGTCGACGAGGAGAGCGGCGCTGTCCGGGTCACCGAGGACGAGCCGGGCGAGGACACCCTGCGGGCGCTGAACAAGGCCGTCGCGGGCGTGACCGACGACTACGCTCACCTGCGTGACAACACCGCGATCGCGAAGCTGATCGAATACACGAACCATCTGACGAAGCAGTACCCGTCGGGTGCGCCGCGTGATGCGGTCGGGCCGCTGGTGCTGATGCTGGCTCCGGTCGCGCCGCACCTCGCGGAGGAGCTGTGGTCGCGGCTCGGGAATTCCGAACCGCTTGCGCACGGGCCGTTCCCGACCGCCGACGAGAAGTGGCTGGTCGAGGATTCTGTCGAATACCCGATCCAGGTCAACGGCAAGGTCCGCAGCCGCATCACCGTCCCGGCCGATGCGACGCCCGATGCGATCGAGGCGGCGGCGCTGGCCGACGAGAAGATCGTGGATCTGCTCGGTGGTGCCGCGCCGCGCAAGGTGATCGTGGTGCCCGGCAAGATGGTCAACATCGTCAAGTAGGACGTCGAGGACAGCGCGCAGCCACCGTTACCAGGGCACACGGGTGCCCTGGTAACGGTGGCTGTATTTGTGTTCTGTTGTGGTACTAGGCGACCAGATCCGGCCGGTTCCCCGGAATCGGTGTCCGGAACAGATCCATACTCGCGGGTGGAATGAATTGCGGCCGACGGTGTTCGGTCATCTCGACTTCCCAGTCGGTGTGGTGCATCAACCGGTGGTGATGGCCGCAGAGCAGCACCAGGTTGTCGAGGTCGGTGTCGCCGCCGTCGACCCAATGGGTCAGGTGATGGGCATCGGCCCAGGCCGGCGGTGTCGAACAGTGCGGGAAGGCGCATCCGCCGTCCCGTACGGCCAGGGCTCGACGTTGCGCGGCGGACGCAGTGCGGCGGGTCTGCCCGTGCGCGAGCGGCACCCCGTGTTCGTCGAGCAGGATCCGGGTGACCTGACAGTCACACGCGAGCATCCGAGCGGCATCGATCGAGAGCGGCCCGGCCCACGGCTCGGTCGCATACCCGTGCTCGGGTGAATGGGCGAACAGTTCCTTCACCGCGGCGTTGCTCGTGAGGTCTTTGATGGAGGCGGTGACCGTCACGTGCGGCTTCACGCCGCCTTCGACGGGGACGATGCCGGCGGCTTCGACGAACTGCAGGAGTTGATCGAACGCATCGGCATTGCGTTTCGAGGGAGGCCGGTCGTCTTTGACACCACCCACCTCGGGTCGTGGTGCCGACAGCGGTGAAAGTAGATGACGCAGACGCGCGCCGGTGATGGCGTCGAACTCGCCTTTGATCACGACCCGCCCGTGCAGGGTGGTGGAGACGAACAGTTCATTGCGCGAGGAGTCTTCACCAGGTGGTGGTCCATCGCCGGTGCCGAAGAGGTGTTCGAGTCGGCGGATCAGGGCGCGGACGGTCGCTTTCGTGGCGACCCGCTCGAAGGCGTGCTCGATCAGGATGCTGCGGGCTTTCTCGAAGTCGCAGGGGTTCATGGTGCGGGGATAGTGCTGGCAGAAGTAGGCGATCTGACGGGCCTTCTCCGCATCCAATAAACCGGATGAATAGGCTTCGCGCACTTCCGGTTCCAACCGCAACAACCGAGCCAGCGACACGATGCGGTGGCATTCGCCGATCTCGAGATTCGTTGCTGCGCACAACCAATGCGCGGGGCTGCGGTAACCGTGTTCTTTGACGGTGTCGCGTTCGAACATCGCGATGACCAGATCCACCCGGTGTACCTCTGTGCGGTGGATCTGCGCGCAGACGGCGAGCGTCTGAGTCATCAGTTCACGGTTGTCGAGTTTCCAGAGTTCCCCACCCATGACCGAATTGTATAGAACATAAGTGCGAACAACAAGTGTTACTCGAATGAATATTCGAGTAGGCGGTGCGGTGCGTCCGTCGGGTACGTACGCTTCTGGATAGCTCCGCTAACGGATCCGTGGTGCGCCCCGGATCCCCGAGAGAAAGTGATTTTCGCGCTGTGAAGAAGTCTCTCGTCGCCGGCCTTGTGTGCCTCACCGTGTGCGCGCTGAGCGCCTGCGGCACCGATTCCGACAGTGCCGAGACCGACGCGACGCCTATGCCGGCGGCTTCGGTCATTCCGTCGGAGGTGGTTCTTTCCGATGTCGATGCCCCGGCGGGCTACATTCACGCCGATGTGGCCGACACGCTCGACTCGGATATCGGCGAGGTGAGCAGCGACGAGGTGATCGCCATGTTCACCGAGATCAGTGGCAGCACCGTCACCGATCCCGAGGAGTGTGGCGCACTCGTGCCCACTGCGGTGGACACCGTGCTGAGACTCAGCCAGGATCGGGCCGGTACGGCCGTCTCCGAGTACACCTCCGACGGCACCGATGGAACCGACAGTGCCATCACCGTCGTGGCCACCACCAGCGACACCGGACCACGGGTGCCCGCGAACCTCGACGGGTGCGCGAGTTTCACCCGGACGAGTTCGTCCGGCGGCACCGAAGCGTCTGCCACCTACCGGGTCTCCCCACTGGACCTCGACGTGGAGGGAGCCGACGGTCTGATCGCTGCCCGCGCGGAAGCAGACCAGGGTGGGGCGGCAGAGTCCACCACTGTCGTCGCCGGAACGGTCGACGGCGTGTACTTCCAGATCAACGCCACCGGACCGGTCGACGAGCAGTTCGTCAGCGACCTGGCGGAAAAGCAGATCGGCAAGATCGAAGGAGTCTGAATAGCGCTGAACTAGCAGTGGTGTTGAACGAGCAGTGTTGTTGAACGAGCAGGGGTCTCGACAACTCCACACGAGTCTGGTAGTTCTGGAAACAGCGTCGCGTGTCGATGACGGACTGCGTCAGGCATGGAGGCGTCGAACCCCAAAGGGATTCCTCTTGACCATCTCGCTCAACCACACCATCGTCGCTGCCGAGGACAAACAGCATTCGGCGTATTTCCTGACAACTCTGTTCGGTCTCCCCGATCCGGTCGCGGCCGGGCATTTCCTGGCAGTTCAGCTCGCCAACGGCGTCACCCTCGATTTCGCCGAGCCGCCGCCGCACGTCGAAGTCTCACCTCAGCACTATGCGTTCCTGGTGTCGGAGGACGACTTCGACAAGATCTACGCGCGCATCCTCGAACAGAAGCTCGAGCACTGGGCCGACCCTCGGCAGTCTGCGCACGGGATCAACAGAAACGACGGCGGGCGCGGAACCTACTTCCTCGACCCGTCCGGACACTTCCTCGAAATCATCACGCGGCCATACGGTTCGGGCGGATAGCCGACCGCGCGATATAGGTGGCCCGGACTATCCGACAGTGGCGGGGTGGGAACGGGCGGCGAGGTCGCGGATGAAGCGGACGATGTCGGCGGGCTTCTCTTCGGCCATGAAGTGGCCGGCCTGGATGGTCTCATACGTCAGGTCGGGCGCCCATGCCCGCCAGAGCGCGGCGGCGTCGAACCTCAGCTGGGAGCCCCAGTCCTGGGAAATTACTCCGACGGGCATGGTGAGTTGCTTGCCTGCGTCGCGGTCCTCGCGGTCCATGTCGAGGTCGATGCTCGCTGTGGCGCGGTAGTCGGCGACGATGGAGTCCACAGATTTCACCGAGCTGTCGATGTAGTGCCGGCGGGCTTCGGGCGGGAAGGTCGAACCGTCGGTGTCCCAGACATCCAGGAATGAGCCGAAGAACTCGGGTCCGACGGCGCGGATCATCTTCTCGGGGAGGCCTGTGGGCTGTGCCATGAGGTAGAGGTGCCAGGCGACCTTGGCGTCGACGCCGTGGAGGACGTCCCAGGTGTCCGAAGTGGGCAGCACGTCGAGGATCCCGAGAAACTGCACCGCCTCCGGATGGTCGAGTCCGGCGCGAACACCGACGAGAGCGCCTCGGTCATGGCCGACCAGGCCGAAACGGTCGTGACCGAGCGCTACGGCTATGCGCACGATGTCCCGGGCCATCGTCCTCTTCGAGTAGGTCTCCTGGCCCTGTTCTGCCGGTTTGGCGCTCTCGCCGTACCCTCGCAGGTCAGGGATGATGACCGTGTGTTGTTCAGCGAGGTCGTGTGCGACGTGACGCCACATGTAGTGGGTCTGCGGGAATCCATGGAGGAGAACGATCGCAGGTCCGGTACCGGCCACGGCGACGTTGAGGTCGACTTCGTCGTCTCCGGGTAGCGTCCGGTAGCGGAATCCATTGATGGTCAAGTGGTTCACAGGGTGTCCTTCGCAACGGTGTCGGTCGGTTGGGCAACCGGATGGCCTGAGAAGATGCCCGCGGGAAGGGAATGTTCCGCGGAAGGTGTGGCGCATAATGCAGGGATCAGAACGGTGTCGACGAGGGCTTCGAGGTAGCGGTCGTCGATCTCCAATCCGTTGAGTCGCCGAAGCAGGATCACGGCGCCGGCGACCTCTTCGAACGGGAACGGGTCGGTGCCCTCGTGCGGCAACTCCCCACGACCGACCGCCGCCTGAACGACGGTCTTCGGTAGCCGGGCTCCGGTCGGCCCCACGGATCGTTCGATCTCCTCGCAGAGTTCCGGATCCTCGAGGCCGGCTTGGAGCAGCAGCATCGCGGTCTGGCCGTCTGCCGAGCGCATGGACTGCACGAGGCGACGACACAGGGCGAGCAGGTCACCGCGCAAACTTCCGGTGTTGATTTCATCCGGCTCGTCGCGGCGTGAAGGACCTGCCTTCAGAGCGGAAACCACCATGTCTCTCTTGGACTTCCAGCGTCTGTAGAGAGTGGCCTTGGATGCGCCCGCCCGGCGGGCCACCTCTTCGAAAGTGACTCCGTCGTAGCCGACTTCGGAGAGGAGTGAGAGCACGACAGCGAGGATCTCCGTCTCTCGTCGATCATCACGCGGACGGCCCACGCGATGAGTGCGCGGCCGGCGCCCGTCGAACTCGTCCTCATTAAGATACGGCACGTTTCGTATCGTAACAGTACGTGTGGTGATCGCCGCAACTGAAACGACCGGAATCACCTCTTCGGTCGTCGATCAGGTGTCCGGCGAATACCGCTACCGAAGCTGCTCGTGCACGAAGTCGAGGACGTCGCCGAGCACCTCGTCGCGGTTCGTCTCGTTGAAAATCTCGTGTCGCGCACCGGGATACTGCTTCGATGACGAACCGCGACCGGCGAACGTGGCCCAACCGGTTGCGGTGCCGTCGATCGGGACGAGCTGATCGTCGCTGCCGTGCAGCCAGAGCACGGGGACAGTGTCGCCGGTTCCCGCCGCGGTGATGGTGTCGAGGCAGTTCTTCAGTGCCTCGACGGTGCGGCGCTCGAACGGTCCGTGCCACACGAGCGGATCGTCGACGTAGGCGCGGCCCACGTCCGGGTCGCGCGACAGCGTCGACGGATCGATAGGGGCATCGGGGATCTCGTCGGCGGCGAGAAGTGCGTCGACAGCGGCCCAGGCGCCGAGGACCGGGCCCGACAGTACGACCGCAGTGAGTTCGTGACCGTGGAGCTGGGTGTATCGCGCGGCGATCATGCCACCCATCGAATGACCGATGACGACGACGGGGAGGCCGGGGTGTTCGCGGCATGCGGTGAGGTGAAGGAGCCGGAAGTCGTGGACGACGTCCTCGAAGTTCTCCACGAGCACTCGTTCGCCGTCGCTGAGTCCGTGTCCGATGTGGTCGACCGCGTACACGACGGCACCGTCGGAGGTCAGGCGTGTCGCGACGTAACCGTATCGACCCGAGTGTTCGCCGTAGCCGTGGCACAGCAGCGCGATGTAGCGCGGCGACTCCGGTTCCCAGCTTCGTGCGGCGAGCATTGTCGTGTGGCCGGCGAGGGTGAAAGCGGTGTCGACGCTCATCGGCGGCATCCTGTCGGTGGGGATCAATGGTGCGCACAGGATCGCACGTCCGCCTCTGGTCGATGCCGGGATCGTGCACTACGCTGCAAAATAGAACTTGTTCTAAATTATGAAGGGGGCACCATGGCACCGACTCGTGACGCGATCCGCGACACCGTCGAGAACTACGTCCGCGCGGTTGCGAAGGGCACCACCGACGACGTCCTCGCGCTCTACGCGCCGGGCGCGACCGTCGAAGATCCGGTCGGCACCCCCGCGCGCACCACCGAAGCCGAGATCCGCGAGTTCTACAGCGTGATCGAACCGCTCGACCAGGTCGGTGAGGTGCTCACTCTCAAGATCGCCGACAATAATGCCGCCTTCCTGTTCCGCCTTGTCACACACCTCGGCGAGCAGAATCTGGTGATGGAGGTCGTCGACGTCATGACGTTCGACGACGACGCGAAGATTACCGGTATGAGGGCGTACTGGAGCCAGGACGACATGCAGACGGTGCCCGCGACCTGATGCCGGTGCGCTCGGTCGAAGTCGATGGTTTCACGTGGAACATTCACGACGAGGGAGCAGGACCCTCGGTTGTGCTGTGCCACGGGTTCCCCGGCCTCGGCTACAGCTACCGCCACCAGATCGAAACTCTCGCCGCAGCGGGCTACCGCGCGGTGGCTCCCGACATGCCCGGGTACGGAGGCACCGACAGGCCGGCAGCCATCGAGGAGTACACCAACATCGCGGTCGCGGATCGCTTGGTTCGACTCCTCGACGCACTCGGGATCGACGAGGCTGTGTTCGTCGGACACGACTTCGGTGCGCCCGCTGCATGGACCACGGCCCTGCGGCACACCGATCGAGTGGCCGGCCTCGTTCTCCTCGCGGTGCCGTATGCGCCGGATCGACTGCCTGCGCGACCCACCGAGTTGTATGCCGCGATGGCCCGCAAGCATTTCCTGCACCTGCACTATTTCCAGCAGCCCGGTGTCGCTGAGGCCGAGCTCGATCCGCGCGCAGCCGAGTTTCTTGCGCGTGTGTTCTTCGCACTTTCGGGCGAATACCGATACCTCGATATCTGGGAGCATCCGTCCGAGGAGCACGGCTACCTCGACGTGCTGCCGGAAGCGCCGGAATTCCCATGGGGCTGGCTCGATGCAACGGAACTCGAGCACTATGCGAGCGAGTTCTCCCGCACCGGCTTCGGCGGCGGCCTATCGTGGTACCGCGCGTACGACGCGAATTGGGAGGCCGCCGCCCAGTACGAGGGCGTGAGCATCACAGTGCCGACGTTGTTTGTCGCGGGCGCATCCGACCCGGTGATCACCATGTCCGGGCCACACGCATTCGAGCGGATGCGACAGACCGTTCCGGATCTGAGAGGAATCCATTTGCTCGACGGGGCCGGACATTTCGTGCAAATGGAACGTCGACACGAAGTCGACGACCTGTTGCTCGACTTCGTAGCAGAGTTGCATCCCCGCAAACGATCCGAATAACCGGCGCGGTGGGGCCCGTCGTCCTAGGCTGGCGCACGTGGCCACCGACACCGCAGGACGCGGATTCGGAATGGTGCTCGTTCTCACCGCACTCGTGGCAGGTGCGTGTTCGTCCGGCGGGTCCGGTGCTCCGGATCCCGTGCGACTCGACATCGCCACCGCGCAGAGCGACCACCCCTGGACCGGACTGCTCCTGCCGGCCCAGGTTCCCGTCGCGGTCCCACCACCACCTGACGATGCACTCGCCGATTCCGGAGACCCGGTTTCGCCGGACGGGGCACCCGCCGTCGCAGGCGACCGTGTCGCGCTCTACGGGGGAAGCCTCGACCGGGAACTGTGCGATCGAAACGAACTGGTCACCACGCTCACGAGCGACGCGGACAAGGCGGACGCATGGAAGGCCGAGGTCGGCGCCGACGACATCCTCGAGTACACGAGCGCTCTGACTCCGGTGCTGCTCCGCGCGGATACCCGCGTCACCCGCTACGACTACATCGACGGCACGGCCCTTCCCGTTCAGGCGGTCCTCGAGACAGGGACCGTGGTGCTGGTCGACGACCACGGGGTGCCGCGGGTGCGATGTGCCCGCGGCAATCCACTGTCGCCGCCCGTGCTGGCGAAGGACACCGACATCGAAGGCGCCGAGTGGACGGGATTCGATCCGGAACGACTGTTCGTCGTGCAATCGTCCGCCGATGCGGTCAAGGAGTTGAAGGTCGTCGACATCACGACCGGTGACCTGCTCGCGGTGCCGATCGGTGCCGGTCCGCTCGCCCCGGTTGCACCGCCGCCGCCGTCACCGGAAGTGGCCGCGGCACCCGAAACGATCGAGCAGAATCCGGCCCCCGCACCGCGCCCTCGAGTCCAAGCGCCTCCGCCCGCACCGGAGCCTCCGCCTCCTCCGCCCCCGGCACCCGCGCCGCCGCCGCCACCTCCGCCGCCACCCGAGCCGATGCCGCAGATACCGCCGCCGCCTCCGCCTCCACCCGCGCCCGCACCCGCACCTGCACCTCCGCCGCCCCCGCAGATTCGGATCAACGTGCCGGGTGCGCCCCCGGTGGTGATTCCCCTACCGTTCTGAATGCGTGATCAGGACCCGGACGGCGACCACGGCCGCAGAATGATCTCGGCAGGATGCGCGTCGGCGGGTGTCTCGATGGCGTTCCGGACGGCGCGCGCCACCGTCGAGGCCTTCAGGAAGCGGGAGGAGTCGTAGTCGTTGCCCTCGGTCGCGACGATGGCACGCTGCATGTCGGTGTCGATGCGACCGGGATGAACCGACGTGACCCGCAACGACGGTTCTTCGAGGCGCAGGACGTCGCCGAATGCACGCAGTGCGAACTTGCTCGCGGCATACGCGCCCCATCCAGGATTCGCTCGGATACCGGCTCCCGAATTGATCAGCACCACATGACCGTTCGCTGCCCGCAGTGCCGGGAGCAGCAGCTGCGTCAGCGCGACGACGGTGAGAAGATTCGCGTCCATCATGTGTCGCCACTGCTCGACGTCGCTGTCGGCGACGGTGCCGAGTTCGGCCGCACCCGCATTGTGGACGAGGACGTCGAGTCGCTCGATTCCCGCCGTCGCAGCGGCCAGCGCGTCGTGATCGAGCAGGTCCACGGGCCACGGGGTGATGCCCGGCAGTTCATCGATGATCGCGGCGAGCGAGTCGGGTCGGCGGGCGCCGAGGAGAAGGTCGTGGCTGGGGGCGAGTTCGCGGGCGATCGCGGCCCCGAGGCCGCGGCTCGCTCCGGTGATGAGAGCTGAAGGTCGCATCCGATCACACTAGAACCGAATCGACCGGTGGTCAGTACCGAATCGACCGAGCGGTCAGCGGACGGCGAGGATCTCGGCGAGTGTGTCGTCGGGAGGTGTCGACACCGCGGGGTCGCGGGGAAAGCGAAGCTCGAGGAACGCCTTCGGACGTGACAACACCCATTCGCGGAGATGACTGCGAATCTGCGACATGGGTCGCGCTTTACCACTCGCCACGACACCCGTCGCGTCGATCCCCGCGCGCAGACACAACGCGACCGCCCGGGGCAGATGGAACCGCTGCGTCGCGATGTTCGCCTCCCGCACCCCGAACGTGCGCACGGCCCGCTGGGCGGTGTCGAAGGTGTCGAGACCGTACGGGTCCGCGACGATGAGGTCGCGATCCACGCCCTGGTCGACGAGGTAGGCGATCATTGCGGTGATCTCGTTGCCGGAGCGACCCGCGGCGTCGCCGGACACGAGGACCGCGCGGGCGCGACCGTCCCGGACGAGCGACACCGCGACGTCGAGGCGCCCGCGCAGGAATGCACCGGGCCTGCCGTCTCGCACCCGCGCGCCGGGCACGATCACCACGGGAGCCGGTGGTGCGTCGGCGAGACTGTACATCCGGCCCTGCGCAGACGACGCGACCTGCGAGGACACCCACACGAACGCCGACCCGGTCGCGATGCATCCGGTGAGCAGCACTATTCGACGTCTCGACATGGTGCCCACATTACGGAGCGCAACCTGTGGCGACGCGTCCACAATGGTGAGATGGACCCGGTGGCCGCGCTCCGCGAGATCGCGTTCTGGCTCGAGCGTCAGCACGCGTCGACCTATCGTGTGCAGGCGTACCGGAATGCCGCCGATGTGGTCGCGGGCCTGTCCGACATCGCTCGGGCGAAGCACCGTCGCGCCGACGACTGGACCGAACTCACCGGGATCGGCCCGAAGACCGCCACGGTGATCCGGCAAGCGTTCGACGGTGTCCCCGACTACCTGCAGAGTGTGCGCGAGGAAGCCGAGCCGATCGGTCGCGGCGGTCGCGAACTTCTCGAGGCGTTGAAGGGAGATCTGCACACCCATTCCGACTGGTCGGACGGCGGCAGCCCCATCGACGAGATGCAACGGAACGCCACGACGATGATCGGCCACGAGTACATGGCCTTGACCGACCACTCCCCTCGCCTGACGGTGGCCAACGGGCTGAGCGCCGAACGCCTCCACACGCAGTTGTCCGTCGTGGCGGAGCTCAACGAGAGCGCGCAGGGCACCAGAATTCTCACGGGCATCGAGGTCGACATCCTCGACGACGGGTCGCTGGACCAGGACGAAGGGCTCCTCGCCGACCTCGACATCGTCGTTGCTAGCGTGCACTCCAAGCTGCGCGACGACCGGGCGACGATGACGAAGCGGATGTTGCGGGCCGTCGAGAATCCGAATGTGGATGTCCTCGGGCACTGCACCGGCAGGCTCGTCACCGGCGGTCGCGGGCAACGCCCCGAGTCGACGTTCGACGCGGATGCCGTGTTCACGGCGTGCCGCGATTACGACACCGCGGTGGAGATCAATTCGCGTCCCGAACGGCGCGATCCGCCGTCGCGACTGATCGATCTCGCGCTGGATATCGGGTGCCTGTTCTCGATCGACACCGACGCGCATGCCCCGGGTCAGCTCGACTGGCTCGGGTTCGGGTGCGAGCGCGCGGCCGAGCGGGGCGTCGAACCCGACCGGGTGATCAATGCGTGGCCGGTGGATGATCTGTTGACCTGGACGAGTCGGTAGGAGTGGGCGTGGACTGTGCTGATTCGGTAGAACATGTCGATGTGCTGGTTGTCGGCGCCGGATTGTCCGGCATCGGTGCCGGATACCGGCTGCAGACGCAGTGTCCCGACCGCACCTACGCAATCCTCGAGGCGCGCGACAACATCGGTGGAACATGGGACCTGTTCCGCTACCCGGGAATTCGGTCGGACAGTGACATGTACACCCTCGGATATCCGTTCCGGCCGTGGCGCGGCGAGAAATCCATCTCCGACGGCGCAAGCATCCTGCAGTACGTGCGCGATACGGCCGCGGAGTACGGCATCGATTCCAGGATCCGATTCGGGCATCGGGTCGTGTCGGCGTCGTGGTCGAGCATCGACGCGACATGGACCGTCCAGGTGATCGCGCACGGTGTGGAGACCGAACTGAGCTGCTCGTTCCTGTACTTGTGCAGCGGGTATTACAGCTACGAATCTGCGTATCTGCCCGATATCGCCGGGCTCGGAGACTTCTCCGGCCAGGTCGTGCATCCCCAGTTCTGGCCCGACGACCTCGACTACGAGGACAAGAAGGTGGTGGTGATCGGGAGCGGTGCCACCGCGATGACCCTCGTGCCCTCGCTCGCGGAGAAGGCAGAGCACGTGACGATGCTGCAGCGCTCGCCGTCGTATGTGATGTCGTTGCCGTCCCGCGATCCGATCGCGAAACGAATTCGAAAATACCTGCCCGACAAGATTTCCCACCGAGTCATCCGCGTGAAGAACACGGTGACGAATCTCGGTTTCTACCAGCTGTGTCAGCGTCTTCCAGGGATTGCGAAACCTGTACTGCGCCGACTGACGAAGTATCACCTGCGTGACGGGTCGACGGTGGATCCGCATTTCGCCCCGAGCTACCGGCCCTGGGATCAGCGCATGTGCCTGGTACCCGACGCCGATCTGTTCAAGGCACTCAACTCGGGCGCCGCAGATATCGTGACCGACCACATCGACACCGTCACCGAGAAGGGCGTGCAGCTGAAGTCGGGCGATCACCTCGATGCCGATATCATCGTGACCGCAACCGGGTTGCGCCTCGTTCCAGCAGGCGACGTCGAATTCATGATCGACGGCGAGACCGTGGATCTCGCCCGCCACTACACCTATCGAGGAATGATGCTCAGTGGCGTACCCAATCTCGCGCTGTGTCTCGGCTACACGAATGCGTCGTGGACGTTGCGCGCCGACCTGGCGTCGCTGTACGTGTGCCGCCTGTTGAATCACATGCGTCGGGGCGGGTATCGCATCGCCCGGCCGATATCGCATCACGATGCCTCACCGCAGCCGCTGCTCGGTTTGACGTCCGGGTACGTCGCGCGTTCGGAAAGTATTCTCCCGAAACAGGGTTCACGAAGTCCGTGGTTGATGCGGCAGAACTATCTGCTCGATCTACCCACCATGCGATTCGGCCGGATCGACGAGGCCATGGAATTCGACTGAGTCACCGCTTCTCGACGGTGCCGTCGGGATACTGTGCGAAGCGCCCCGCATCGGCGGCGTGAACGGGGTCGTTGCTCTCCCACGGCCAGCTCCCGAAACCGGTGCGGCGGTAGTCCTCGAACGCCTGTTGGATACCGGCCTCGTCATTGAGTACGAACGGGCCGTACGAGGCAACGGGTTCGCCGATCGGACGCCCCTGCAGCAGCAGGATCTGGGTGGTGTCGTCGCCACCGCCGAGTGTGACGGGCGCAGAGGCATCGACGACGGCGCCGTGCCCCGAGCTCACCTGCTGATCGCCGATCTGCACCGGAGAACCGTTGTACACGTAGAGAACACGCTGTGTTCCTGCGCCGGCTGCGGGAGGTAGCCTCCACTGCGCGCCTGCCGACAGGTCGATGTTCCAGATCGCCACGTCGGTGTCCGAGCGCGACGCCCACGAATGCGGCGGCGGCGCGGGCGCTGACGCGTCGTCCAGTTTTCCGGCGAGCACCCGCACAGTGACGACCCGATCGGCGTCGTCGGTGAACGTCACCGTCGGTGTGTCCTCGTTCCACAGCATCGAGAAGTGCGGGTCGGCGGTCTTCGACTCGGCAGGCAGGTTCAGCCAGATCTGGAACAGTTCGACCGGGTTGTCGGCGTCCTGGTTCAGTAGCGGAAACATCTCGCTGTGCACGACTCCGTTCCCGGCGGTGAGCCACTGCGTGTCGCCTTCCCCGAATCGGGCGGAGGCACCGACGGAGTCGGAGTGGTCGATGAACCCCGATCGCACGAACGTCACCGTTTCGAACCCGCGGTGTGGATGACCGGGGAATCCGGGGACCGTGGTGCCGTGGTACATGTTCCACCCCGCAGGATTGCCGAAGTCCTGGCCGAGCGGACGTCCGTCGAGCGACGCATCCGGCCCGAGATCGGCATTGCCGGCGGGATACGCGTCGACGTGGTGTGCGACGAACAGGAACGGATCGATCGTCTGCCAGGGTGAACCCAGCGTGAATACCTGCAGGACGGGCGAATGTGTCGAGGTCATGCAGCCTTCAACAATCAGAGGGGTTCGCGTGTTCCCCGCTGTGATGCCGGCATGCTCCGCTGGGGCGCTTCGCTGTCGTCGAGAACCTTCGAACCCGCCGCGAACTTGTACGTCTCCGCCGTGTTCCTGATCTGAGCGGGTACGGCACCGCCGAGCAGGTCACGGGCCAGGGCGTCGGACTCTCCGAGTGGCCGGTCGCTGCCCGCGATGATGAGATTTCCGTAGCGCCTGCCCTTGAGCATGGCCGGATCCGCGATCATCGCGGTGTGTTCGAACACCGAGCCGATGGTCGCGGCCTCACGTCGGGCAGTGGTCAGGTCGCGGGTGTCGCCGCAGTTCACGACGTACAGACCACCGGGGGCCAGGACCCGTCGCACATGCCGGGTGAACTCGAGCGTCGTCAACGCGACCGGTGTCTTGTCGATCGCGAACACGTCGCGGATGATGACGTCCCGCGTCGCGTCGGTGAGTGTGGTGAGGACCGCTCGACCCTCCCCCACCCGGATCCGCAGCATCGGTGCGCGCGGCAGGTCGAACCACTCGCGCACCAGCTCGGCGAGGCGACCGTCGATCTCGACGACGACCTGCCTGGCGTCGGGATAGGTCGCAGCGAGGTACCGCGCCATGGTGCACGCACCGCCGCCGAGGTGCAGGGCGCGCAGCCGGGTGTCGCGGGAGAACTGGCTGTGCACGAGCATCGTGATCCAGCGCATGTATTCGAACTCGAGCAGCGTCGGGTCGTCCGGATCGATGTGGGAACTGGGCACACCGTTGACCTCGAGGATCCATCCCGAGTCGCGATACGGATCTTTGACCAGCTCACATGTGCCTGTGTCCGTGTCGTACAACCCCGCGACCGGTTCATGGCTCGACCCAGTCGGCTTCTCCCGGCCAGTCCTGCGTCTGCCCATGGGAACGAGCCTAGTACCGACGCGGCGCCGCTCAGGCGCGCGCCCTGTCAGAGGTAGAGGTCGTCCTTCTTGATGAGGGAGGTGGCGATCACACTGATGACCGCTGTCGCGACGAGGTAACCGCATGCGAGCCACGGACTTCCCCCGCCGACGGCGATGAGTGCCGTCAGGATCATCGGGGTGATGCCGGAGGCATAGATGCCGGAGAACTGGTAGACCACCGACAGTCCGGTGTAGCGGACCTCGGTCGGGTACAGGCTGGCGTACAGCGTGCCCTGCGCGCCGTAGAAGAGCGCATGGATGATGCCGAACACCACCACCATCGCCACGGCGAACCAGATCAACCTGTTTGTTCCGAAGAGAGCGAATGCGGGGAACACGGCGATACCGTACGCGGCGATACCCACGGTGTAGATCGTCTTCGGGTCGTACCGGTCGGCAAGCACCCCGGAGGCGGGGAGCAGTGCGGCCATGACGAGGGCAGACACCGTTACGACCAGCAGCACGGGTACGTTCTCGAATGCGAGCTCGCTCGTCGCGTACGTGATCGCGAACACGCCCCACGTGTTGAATGCCGCGCCCTCGCCCCACCTCGACAACAGGCCGAGCACCGTGCTGCGCGCTGCCCGTCCACGGAAAATGTCCTTCAACGGAGCCGACGACCTCGTCTCGAGATCGTGCACCACCTGGAACGCGGGTGTTTCGTCCACTTTGAGACGGACGACGAAGCCGACCACCACGAGAACCAGACTCAGCAGGAACGCGATCCGCCATCCGTATGCCAGGAACTGCGCGTCGTCGAAAATCACCTGCAGGGCGGCGAAGACGCCGGTGCCCAGTGCGAGCCCCAACGCGAGCCCGACCTGGGGGATGCTTCCGAACAGCCCCCGCTTCTTCTCCGGACTGTGCTCGACGGCGAGCAGCACAGCACCGGCCCACTCACCACCGAGCGCGAAACCCTGCAGGATGCGAAGCAGAAGCAGAAGGACGGGCGCGACGACGCCGATCTGCGCGTGCGTGGGGAGCACACCCATCAGGGCTGTGGCGATGCCCATGATGAACATCGTGAGGGCGAGCGTTTTCTTGCGACCGATGCGGTCTCCGATATGTCCGAAGACGACACCGCCGATCGGACGGACCAGGAACCCGACCGCGAATGTGGCGAACGCCAGCATGGTGCCGACGAACGAACTCTGATCGGGGAAGAACAGCTGGTTGAAGACCAGCGATGCGGCGGTTGCGTAGAGGAAGAAGTCGTACCACTCGACCGTGGTCCCCAGAAGGCTTGCCGCGACGACGGTTCGCAGACGCTTGCGGCGTTCGAGATCGGTCTCGGGCTGTGCCGAGTGCCCGAGGGGCGCGGGGCTGGGATGCGGCAGGGTGGTCATGACTCGATCCGAAGTTGGGTGACTGGTGGCAACCCGGAGAAGCTAGCGTCCACCACCGCGGTGGACACGGTTTCGAATCATGCAGATCCGAACCCTTGCGACGACGGTCCGACGCAGGTGAGCTGGAAGCTCGTTCCACGACGTCGATACGAGGTTTTGCGCGTGTCTCTGCAACTGCACTGGTTCCTGCCCACCTACGGGGATTCCCGCGACCTCATGGTCGGAGGCCACGGCAGTTCGATGGCGGGCGACCGGCCCGCGACGCTGCGGTATCTCAACCAGATCGGTGCTGCCGCGGAGTCCAGTGGCTTCGAATCGGTGCTCACGCCCACCGGTGCGTGGTGCGAAGACGCGTGGCTGACCACGGCGATGATGATCGACACCACCGAGACGCTGAAGTTTCTCGTCGCGCTACGTCCCGGACTGCTCAGCCCCACACTGGCCGCACAGATGGCAGCGACGTTCCAATGGCAGTCGAAGGGCAGACTGCTGCTCAACGTCGTGACCGGGGGTGAGGACCACGAGCAGCGGACCTACGGTGATGTCCTCGACAAGAACCAGCGCTACGCCCGCTGCGGCGAATACCTCGATGTTCTCCGCCGGCTGTGGGCCGGCGACGGACCCGTCGACTTCGCCGGCGAATACGTGCAGGTCGAGAATGCGCAGCTCCAGCGACTCCCCGACCCCGTTCCCCCGCTCTTCTTCGGCGGCTCGTCCCCGGCTGCGGGGACCGTCGCCTCGCAGTTCGCCGATACCTACCTCACGTGGGGTGAACCGCCGAGCGCGGTCGCCGCGAAGATCGCCTGGATCCGCGACCTCGCCGAGGTCCAGGGACGCACCCTCGACTACGGCATCCGTCTCCATGTGATCAGCCGCGACACGTCGGAAGAGGCGTGGGCCGAGGCCGACCGTCTGCTCTCCGCCCTCGACCCGGCGACCGTCGAGAATGCGCAGCGTGCCCTGGCACGTTCGGGTTCGGAGGGGCAGCGTCGGATGCTCGAGCTCCACGGCGGTGGCAGCGCGTACTCACAGGGCCGTGATGCGCGCACCCTCGAGGTGTCACCGAACCTGTGGTCGGGTGTGGGTCTCGTTCGCGGCGGCGCGGGTACCGCGCTGGTCGGATCGCACGAAGAGGTCGCAGACCGCATCGCCGAATACGCCGCGCTCGGGCTCGATCACTTCGTGTTGTCCGGATACCCGCACCTCGAGGAAGCCTATCGATTCGGCGAGGGCGTGCGTCCGATTCTCGAACGTCGGGGGCTGGTCACGCCGCGCAACCGTTCCGCCGCGGATCTGTCGGGCTCGACGGCGTTCCTCTCCGCCGCTCGGTAGCCGGTCTTCGGCTGGCGCATTTGCGCGGAAGGCCGAGAATGGGACGATGGCGGACCGCGGCTTCACCCCCACCCAGCTCGCAGCGCGCGCAGCGTATCTTCTTCGCGGCAACGACCTGGGCACCATGACGAGCGCAGCACCCAAGCTGTACCCGCACATGTGGAGCTGGGACGCAGCGTTCGTGTCGATCGGGCTGGCACCGCTGAGCGTGGAGCGTGCCGTCGTCGAACTCGACACCCTCCTGTCGGCGCAGTGGACGAACGGGATGATCCCGCACATCGTGTTCGCGAACGGTGTCGACGGATACTTCCCGGGGCCTTCGCGGTGGGAGGTGAACCGCCTCGCAGCCCATGCCCCGCAGGGGGTGCAGACGTCGGGTATCACCCAGCCGCCGGTACACGCGATCGCCGTCCAGCGCATCCTCGACCACGCCCGCAGGCACGGTCGCAGCACCCGGGCGGTCGCCGACGAGTTCCTCGACCGACGCTGGCCCGATCTGATGCGCTGGCATCGATGGCTGGCGGAGGCCAGGGAGGTGGGCGGCAACGGGCGCATCGCGGTGTACCACGGCTGGGAATCCGGCATGGACAACTCGCCCCGGTGGGACACCGCCTACGCGAATGTCGTCGTCGACGCACTCCCGGATTTCCGTCGTGAAGATCTTGCCCATGTCGCGGACCCGGGTGAGCGACCCAGCGACGTCGAGTACGCCCGCTATCTGTGGCTGCTCGAGGAGATGAAGACCGCACGGTACGAAGACGATGTACTCGCCACGACAATGAGTTTCGCGGTCGAGGATGTCTTCGTGAGCGCAGTGTTCGCGTTGTCGTGTGAGGTGCTCGCAGACATCGGTGAAGAAGAATCGCGACCTCACGCCGACGTGCGTGAACTGCACGAGTGGGCCGAGAGGTTCCGGCGCGGTGTGGTGGACTCGACCGATCCCCGGACGGGCGCCGCGAAGGATTTCGACCTGCGGACCGGAAAGTGGGTGGCCACCGACACTCTCGCGATGTTCGCGCCGCTGCTCAGTGGTGGCCTGGATCGGAAGGCCGAGCGGGCGTTGCTACGCACCTTCGAAGGACCGAAGTTCTGCGGGCACCCCGACCTGCGATACGCGGTGCTGCCGTCCACGTCGCCGGTGTCGGTGGACTTCCGGTCGCGGGAGTACTGGCGAGGACCGGTGTGGCCCGTCATGACGTGGTTGTTCTCGTGGGTGTTCGCGCGTCGCGGTTGGGTCGAACGCGCGAACACCCTGCGAGCAGAAGGGTTACGGCAGGCCGCCGGCGGTGCGTTCGCCGAGTACTACGAGCCGTTCACCGGCGAACCCTTGGGCAGCATGCAGCAATCCTGGACTGCTGCAGCGGTGTTGGACTGGCTGGGCTGACGCCCCCGAATTGGGTCAGACGCCGATCTGTCCACCGCCGGTCTTCCATGCCGCGACCACGGACGGGCGCGGCTGCGAGGTGCCGCCATCGGGCCAGCGCGACCCCGGGCTGTCCCACGACGCGTCGTCGGTCTCGCCCGGATGCTGGACGCACACGACGACGCGGCCGTCGTCGATGATCGGACCACACGTTTCGGCGCCGATCGGCACGGTGAGGAACTGTTTCGTCTCGCCGCGGCGCGGTCCGTCGAGCACCACCGCGAACAGGCCGTCGTTGGAGCCGAGTGCGTTGCCGTCGGTGGAGATCCACAGGTTGCCGTGTGGATCGAACGCGAGGTTGTCGGGGCACGAGATCGGGCTGACCTGCGACTTGTCGAATCCGCCGAAGTAGGTGTCGGCGGCAGCCGGATCGCCGCACACCAGCAGCACGTTCCATGTGAACGACGTACCGGCGTGGTCGTCGTCGATCTCGAGGACCTGACCGTTCTTGTTGTTGTTGCGCGGGTTCGCTTCGTCGGCGGCAGGATTGCCGTCCACGCCGCGGTTGGTGTTGTTGGTCAGGGCGATGTAGACCTTGCCCGTGAGCGGGTTGGGCTCGAAGTCCTCGGGCCGATCCATTTTCGTTGCGCCGACCTTGTCGCCGGCAAGGCGGGTGAACACCGCGACCTCTTCGGCACTCATGCCGTCGACGAGGGACTCACCCGCCCCGTCTTCTCCCGTGCGCAGCAGCGGAATCCACGTGCCGCGACCGGTGAAGACGCCGCCCTCGGGCAGGGCACCGGAGCCGTCGATCGCATCGGGATTGTCGCCCTCGAGCGCCGCGACGTAGAGGGTGCCTGCGTCGAGCAGGGTCATGTTGTGCGCTGTCGCCGCGCGAGAGTTGCCATCCTGCATCCTGCGGGACGAGACGAACTTGTACATGTAGTCGAAGCGCTCGTCGTCGCCGCTGTATGCGACCACTGTGCCGTCGTCGGTGACGTAGATGGTTGCGGCCTCGTGCTTGAAACGGCCGAGCGCCGAGTGCTTGACGGGAGTCGAGTTGGCATCGAATGGATCGATTTCGACGACCCAGCCGAACCGGTTGGCCTCGTTGGGCTCCACGGCAATGTCGAAGCGGGGGTCGAAGCGCTCCCATTTGCGGTCGGTCGCTGCACCTTCGAGGCCGTACCGGGCGAGGCGTTCGGCGGCCGCGGGGTCGGTGACGGTCTCTGCGTTGGCGAAGTACTGGTTGAAGTTCTCCTCGCCGGACAGCACGGTGCCCCACGGGGTGACGCCGCCCGCGCAGTTGTTGAGTGTGCCTGCGATCTTCGTTCCGGTGGGGTCCGCGGTGGTTTTCAGCAGATCGCTGCCCGCTGCCGGTCCGGTGACGAGGAACTCGGTGGTACCGGTGATGCGCCGGTTGTACTCACCGAATTCCGGTGTGAGACGGCCGGACCCGGATTCACCCTTGACCTGCACAACCGATAGACCGTGGTTCGCGATACCGATGCGCACCTGCTCCTCGGTCGGGTTCTCCTCGTCGTATTCCGCGAACATGAACGGCTCGGTGCTGTACTCGTGATTGACCACGAGCAGGTAGGTGTTCGGGACACCGTCGACCGGGAGCAGTCCGGCGAAGTCGTTGTTGAATCCGAACTGCTTCTCTTGCGCGGCGGCAGTCTGGTTGTCGATGTCGAACTCGGGGGCATCCGGGAGAACCTTGTCGCCCCAACGGATCACGACTTCCTGCTCGTAGCCTTCGGGCACGGTTACTGCATCGTCGGTGTTGGGGGCGACGGCGGCGAAGTCGGTTCCGGCCGGGCTCGGCCCGAGATCGACGGCGCCTTCTGCGGCACCGCCCTCGGTGGTTGCGGCGGAGGAATCATCGGAACACGCGGCGAGAACACCGCCGGCGCCGACCGCGAGGACGGCCATTGCGCCGCCGCGCAGCACTCCCCGGCGCGACATCGTGTGACGCACGATGTCGCCGAAGTAGACGCCACCGGAGGTGTTGGGCACCTCGTGCGAGCATGCGTCGCCGCACTTGTACTTGCAGGTGATATTCGAGCGCGACGACTTGCCGTCGTGCATGACGATCAGGGGTAGTTCTTTGCGGGCCACGGGGCTGTCTCCCTCATTTCTAGGTACAAGCGAGGAACCGTAGAAGCCCGAAGCGAGTCGAAGGCAACGAGAAGGTGAACGTGGGATGAGTGTTCGGGGCGTCACGGCCCAATGGTGGGGCCGGTTGTCGTGTCGGGGCCGTTGTCGTTGTCGGGGTCGTCCTCGAGGTTCTCGCCGGGACGCTGGTCGATGAACGGTTCGATCCTCTTGATGATCGCGTCGTCGTAGGCCTCGGGTGCCTGGATCGGATTGGCGTGGCCGGTGTGGTCGATCTTCGCGACCAGCAGGGTGCCGTCGACACCGCCGGAGTGTTCGATGAGGGCCCGCTGCGTGTACTCGACGTCAACGACATTGTCGTTCGATGCGTTCCGGGGACGCACGAACACGATCGCGGGACGTACCTTGTCGTCCTTCTCGGTGGCGAGCGCCCGCAGGCTGTTGTTGGCGCCGGATGCGACGATCGTCCGGAACTGCGACTCGATCAGGCCGTTGCTCGCGGCGTCGGTCGACAGGATCTTGTCCTTCAGGACTTCGTCGACGACGTCGATGAACTCGGATCCGTCGATGCGCCTGTACCAGCGATCGGACGGGAGGACGAACCTGTCCTGGCGTGCCGCGATCTCGACGGTCATCCGCATGATCCGACTTTCACGGGCACCGGGTATCCAGCCGACCCAGCGCAGCAGGTCCTCGCCCGCATTGCGGCTGTCGGCGTGCACGGCGTGTAGGTCGATGGGTGTGCAGTCGAGGATCACCCCGAGCACCTCGAGCGGTGTGTCCTGATACAGATGCTGGGCAACCTCGAGCGCGATGATTCCGCCCATGCTGTGGCCGGTGAGGATCACCGACTCGATGCCCAGGGTCTCGGCACGTGCGGCGATGAGACGGCTCACGACGGCGGTGTCGATACCCGAGTTGTCGTATTCGACCGCCCACACTTTCCCGAGACTGCTCAGCGCGGGCAGAGCGGTGGCGGTGGCGGTGGCGTCGAGGTTGCCGAGGCCGACGAGATCGACGACGGCGGTGTCACGGTCTTCGGGATGCTGTGCGTCGTAGATCGGGTGGATGAGCGGTTGTGTCTCGGCGAGTTGTTCCCGCATGGGTGCGACGTCGAAATGCCAGTACTGCGTGTAGAGCGCGATGAGCGGCACCGTCGCGATCGCAGTGCGCGCCAGTAAGCGGCGGAACCGGCCGAACCGACGCCAGCTGTGACCTGTTCTGGTGTCGCGCAGGCGCCGCCTTCGGCGAGCGTTGTCCCAGTCGCCGGCGGTGCACGGTGGAAGCGTAGGTACATATGGCATACACCATCGATCGTAGAGACGAGTCAGCAATGCTGCGTGGACGCGCTACGACCTCCCGGTCGGGGGTACATCAGCGTTCCCGTCGCCCGATCTGGGCACCACTGCGGGTGCGTTCTCCCACGCGGTCAGGCGAGGCCCGACAGCGGCGGCGGCGAGTTCTCGTCGCGCCACCCGATCGCCTCGAGCAGCGGAGCGAGGTCGTAGTCCGGTCCACCGACACCGACGGTGAACAGCGTGAATCCGGCCTCGACGTACGCCGCTGCGTGCTCGAGCCCCGGCCACGACGTCGACCGTTCGATCTCCTGCGGCGACCGCCCCACATCCGCGCAGCGCGCCTCGAGGATCTTCGATTTCTCGGTGTGAGTGTCGAATTCGCCGAAGCTGTGCCAGATATCGGCGTATTTCGCGACCAGGGGTAGCGTCTTCTTCGGGCCGCCGCCGCCGATGAGCAGCGGAATATGGCGGGTCGGTTGTGGGTTGAGCTTGCCGAGTCGCGAGGTGATGCGCGGAAGGTACTCGGCGAGCAGATCGAGCCGCGACCCCTTGGTGCCGAAGTCGTAGCCGTATTCGTCGTAGTCCTTCTCGAACCAGCCGGAACCGATCCCGAGAATGAGGCGGCCACCGCTGATGTGGTCGACGGTGCGGGCCATGTCGGCGAGCAGTTCGGGGTTGCGATAGCCGCCACCGGTGACGAGCGCGCCGATCTCGACGCGTTCGGTCTGCTCGGCCCACGCGCCGAGCATCGTCCAGCATTCGAAATGTGCACCGTCGGGATCGCCGTAGAGGGGATAGAAGTGATCCCAGTTGAAGACGATGTCGGCGCCGGCTTCTTCGGCGCGGAGCACGGTGTCGCGGATGACCCCGTAGTCGGGCTGTTGCTGGGGCTGGAGTTGGAGTCCGATGCGAATGGGTCGAGTCATGTGTCAACCGTATTCGGATTGTGGTCGCGCCGCAGCCGGATAACAGTGGCCAACGCCAGGGCGGCGAAGCGGTAGACCTCGGCGTCGACCGTGTTACCGAACAATCCGTGAGAAGGTGTCGAAGCCGAGCAGCCGATCGTGCGCGACGAACGCGACGGCAGCTGCGAGACCCAGCACGGCAAGCAAGCGCCGGGGCCTGCGACGCTCCTGATCACCGAGCGGCGAGTGCTGTGTACTGCGCGGCGAGCCCCGACAGAAAGGTCTCGAGGACCAGTTCGAAACTGTCCTGGTCGATTTCGGCGGCGTACTCACGGAGCCGATGCGCCTGTGACAGATGCGGATAGCGTTCGTTGTAGGTGTCGATGTCGTCGATGAACCCACCGGCGAACGACGTGATCGCCGAGCCGACGACGATGTATTTGATCGATGCCCCGATCATCGTCGCGGTCCGCGGCGGCCATCCGGCGCGCGTGAGTCCGCCGTGGACGGCGTCGGCGCGGTCGAGGGCGACGGGCCGGTCGCTCGGTCCGGCAGCGAGGAACGGAACCATGTTGGGGTGCTCGGCGAGGGCACGTCGATACGACGTGGCCCAGGTGCGGAGGGCGCCCTGCCAGTCGTCGTCGGCGAATCCGCTGACGTCGACGCGCTCGGCGATGGTGGCCGCGATGTCGTCGAGCAGGTCGTCCTTGTTGGCATAGTGGCTGTACAGCGACGGTGCGCGTACGTCGAGTTGGGCGGCGATCTTGCGCATCGACAGGACGTCGAGTCCGTCTTCGTCGATGAGGCGCAGTGTGGTGTCGCGGATGAGTTCCCGGCTCAGGATCGGGGTGCGTGGCCGCGCCATGTACGTCTCCTTCCGGCCGTCGTACTGGACAACCTTACAGTGTCAGGTTACCGTTCGGAGGTATCCGACAACCAGCGTTTCCCGCTGGTCTCCCTACCGGCACAACCGTGACAGAGGGCCACCATGAATCTGAAGCTCACCGACGACGAACGCGCGTTCCGCGACGAACTGCGCACCTTCTACACCACGGAATTCCCCGCCGAGCTGCGCGAGAAGGTCGCGGCAGGCAAGTCGCTGGACAAGGACGAATTCGTCCGGGCCCAGCAGGTTCTCAACGCGCACGGACTGGCGGTCCCCAACTGGCCGGTCGAGTGGGGCGGCAAGGACTGGACGCCGGTGCAGCGCAACATCTGGCTCACCGAGATGCAGCTCGCATCGGTGCCCGAGCCGCTTCCGTTCAACGCGTCGATGATCGGTCCGGTCCTCGCGCAGTTCGCGTCGCAGGAGATGAAGGAACGTTTCCTTCCGGCCACAGCGAACCTCGACATCTGGTGGTGCCAGGGATTCTCCGAGCCCGAAGCCGGCTCCGACCTCGCCTCACTCAAGACCCGCGCTGTGCGCGACGGCGCCGACTACATCGTCAACGGCCAGAAGACGTGGACGACGCTGGGGCAGCACGCCGACTGGATCTTCTGCCTCGTCCGCACCAACCCCGATGTCAAGAAGCAGGCAGGCATCTCGATGCTCCTGATCGACATGCAGACGCCGGGTATCACCGTCCGCCCGATCAAGCTGATCGACGGTAGCTACGAGGTCAACGAGGTCTTCTTCGAAGACGTGCGGGTGCCCGCCGAGAACCTGGTCGGTGAGGAGAACGCCGGCTGGACGTACGCGAAGTTCCTGCTCGGCAACGAGCGCATCGGCATCACCCGCGTCGGTGCCACCAAGGTCAAGCTGGCGCGCGCCAAGAGCTTCGCCGCGCGGACCCGCCTCGGTGAGGGCACACTCCTCGAGGATCCACTGTTCGCTGCCCGACTCGCCGAACTCGAGAACGAGCTGATCGCTCTCGAGCTGACCCAGCTGCGCGTCGTCGCAAGCTCGTCCGACGGCAAGCCGAACCCTGCATCGTCGCTGCTCAAAATGCGTGGATCAGAACTTCAGCAGGCCGCCACCGAACTCCTCGTCGACATCGCAGGCCCGGATTCGCTCCCCACCGGATCCGGCGACATCGATTCGCCGGAATGGGCGCAGCTCACCACCGGGACCTACCTCAACAACCGCAAGGTGACCATCTACGGCGGGTCGAGCGAAGTGCAGCGTTCGATCATCGCTTCCTCGATTCTCGGACTGTGAGGCCCAGGACATGAACTTCGAACTCGATACCGAACAGGACCTGCTCCGCAAGACCGTCCGCGACCTGCTCGCCGACGCCTACGACGTGGAGACCCGCAACCGTGTCGCCGAGGGTGAACTCGGCTGGAGCCGCGAGATTTGGCAGCAGCTCGCCGACCTCGGTGTGCTCGGCCTGCCGTTCCCCGAGAAGCACGGCGGAATGGGCGCCGGACCCGTCGAGGTCATGGCCGTGATGACCGAGCTCGGCGCGGCGCTGGCCCCCGAACCGGTGCTCGCCGCCGTGTACCTGCCGGGCGGACTCGTTGCCGACGTCGGTAGTGACGACCAGCGCGACGAGTTCCTGCCGCGCCTGTCCGAAGGCGCGTTGCTGATGGCGTTCGCACACGACGAACCCGGAACCCGATGGCCGTCGACGGCAGTGGCCACCACCGCCGCACGCGACGGCGACGGGTGGACGCTCACCGGCCGCAAGAACCCTGTGCTCCACGGTGAGTGCGCCGAGACGCTGATCGTGTCGGCGCAGCTGCCCGGCGGCGGCGTGGGCCTGTTCGTCGTCTCCGCCGAGGCCGACGGCCTCACCCGCACGGCGTACCACACGCACGACGAGCGACGCGGCGCGCAGATCGTGCTCGACGGCGTCAGCGCTGCCCCGCTCGGCGAGGCCGCCGACGCGTCGGCGGCGATCGTCGCGGCGCAGGTCAGGGCGCAGGCGGTGCTGTGCGCCGAGGCGACCGGCGCGATCGACCGGGCGGTGCGCTCCACCGCGGACTATCTGAAGCAGCGCAAGCAGTTCGGCGTCCCGCTCTCGACGTTCCAGGCCCTGACACACCGCGCCGCCGACATGTACGTGCAGTACGAACTCGCAGCCAGTATGAGCCTGTACGCGACCATGGCGCTCGCCGACGGGATCGTCGATCCGGTGATCGCCTCGCGCGCAAAGCTGCAGGTGGGGCGGTCGGCTCGCGCGATCGGTCAGGAAGCGGTCCAGATGCACGGCGGTATCGGCGTCACCGCTGAACACTCGATCGGGCACTACCTGAGCCGGCTCACCGCGATCGAGCACACCCTCGGCACGATGGACGACCACCTGCGGGTGCTCGCCGCAGGTGTGGGCGACTACGGACAGGTCGAGATCGCCGGCATGTGAGGCGAACTCACTCGCGGACTGCGATCCCCGACGCACGCAGCACGAACGCCGCCTCGGGCCCGATGATCTCGTCGACCAGTGTCAGGAACCGGTCGACGAACGCGGGCCCGTGGGCGGGTTCGGTCGGATCGTCGGGGTCCTGCGAGTCGAGATGGTGGGCCAGTTCGTGCAGCACCACGAGTTCGCGGAACGCCCAGGCCCGATTGTCGCGATGCACCGGTAGCGCGATGGTTGCGCAGTCGCTTTCGTAGTGCGCCGCGGTATTTCCCGACCGGGCGCGGACTCGCACGGGTAGCGCGGCACGCGGCCAGTGCTCGCGCACCCAGTTCAATGCCAGCACCTTGTCGACGTACTGCTGCGCCGACTCGAGCGATGCGAAACGTCGTTCGACGGGCAGCGTGACGTGGGACCCGGCAACTTCGACGGTACGCAGCCCTCGCTCATCCGCCAGATCGAACATGCGCCGCACGAGCGACTCCGCCTCGTACACAGATGTTCTCTGTGTGTCGCGCACCTTGGTCACCGTTCCAGTCTCCTCGCGGCAGGTGGCAGCTCGGGTGAGCTGCCGAGTCGCGCCGTGCGCCCGGCGCGGTCCCCGGCGCGTTGCGCATCGGTGGATCGCGTCGCTACACGGCTCCCTCGCCAGCTTCCTCGTGCCTGCGAGGTCGTGCGGTAGAAATCGCGCAACTCGAGTTCCTTGCCGCGCAGGACGAGTGCGGTCCCGGGTGTCGACTCCTCGGCTTCGCGTTCGGTGTCCTGTTTCGCTTCGGCGAGGCGCGCGCCGATCCGCGCGGCGAACGCCGACTGGAAGTTCAGGCGGGCGGTGACACCGGCGACCGGTTTCCGCACCTTCGTGCGGATCTGCCTGCCCCCGCGGCGCTCGACCACCGTCTGCACCGTCGTCTCGCCTTTGTAGGTACCGGAGCGCAGGTAGGCATCGGATGCGCGCACCATCTGCACCAGCAGCGACGAGTAGAGGGCCTCGCACACGTCGATGTCGTCGGTGAAGCCGTACGCGTAGATGACCGTCGAGGTGGCGGTGATGTCGCATTGCACGTCGTTGGCGGCCGCTATCGCCAGGAAGAGCTGCGCGTACGTGCGCAGTCCCTTCTTCCCCGATTCCCCGATGGTGATGAGCCGCTGGACCGGCATTGCCCGGCGTTCCCTGGCGACGGTATGGGTGCGGGCCACCGCGAGATCGACCGCGGCGGAGGTCGCGAGTCGCTGGGCGGCGGCGAGGAACGCATCGGCCTCGTGCGGATTGTCGGTCGACTCCGCCTGGCGCAACAGGCCGCCGATGCGGGTCAGCATCTTGTCCGAACTCACGGACCGAGCGTAGAGGGTCGCCCCTCGGGAATCGCGAGGCGCCGACCAAAGGCGCTGCACTTGTGTGCATATGCACCTCGTTGCATACTGTGGGCATGGCACTCGAACACGCGCTGCTCGTCTCACTCGACGAGCGCGCCGGATCCGGCTACGAGCTGGCACGTCGCTTCGACAAGTCCATCGGGTTCTTCCACAGCGCGACCCACCAGCAGATCTACCGGGTCCTGCGACGCATGGAGGAGCGCAGCTGGGTGACCTGCGAGACCGTGTCGCAGGACGGCCGCCCCGACAAGAAGATCTACAGTCTGGCCGCCGCAGGCCATGCCGAACTCGACCGTTGGATCGCCGAACCGTCGAAGCCCGACCACCTGCGCAGCGAACTGGCTGTCAAGATCCGCGCTGCCCGTCCCGGGACCATGCCCGAGTTGCTCGCGGAGATCACCCGCCACCGCGACGCTCACGACGCTCGCCTCGACGTCTATCGACTCATCGAGAAGCGCGACTTCCCCGCGTCTGTATCCCTCCACGGGCCTGTCTCTCTCACCGGTTCAGCGCTGCACCAGTACCTCGTGTTGCGCGGCGGCATTCGCGTCGAAGAGGGTTTCCGCGACTGGTGCCAGGAGATGCTCGACGCTCTCACACCTCCTTCCGAACAGGACCTACCGTGACAACACCAGACCCCTACCCCGCCCTGCTGTCGCCGCTCGACCTCGGCTCGGTCACCCTGCCGAACCGCGTGATCATGGGCTCGATGCACACGGGGCTCGAGGACCGCGCCAAGAACACCGGCCGACTCGCCGCCTACTTCGCCGAACGCGCCCGCGGTGGGGTCTCGCTCATCGTGACCGGCGGTTACGCTCCGAACCGGACCGGATGGCTGCTGCCGTTCGGAGCCAAGCTCACCAACCGGATCGAAGCCCGACGGCACCGCACGATCACCGACGCCGTGCACGCCGAAGGCGGCCGCATCGTGTTGCAAATCCTGCACGCGGGCAGATACAGCTACTGGCCGCTGAGCGTGTCCGCATCGTCGATCAAAGCACCCATCAACCCGTTCCGGCCCAGGCGACTCACGTCGTGGGGTGTGCGCAGGCAGATCCGCGCGTTCGTCCGCTGTGCCCGGCTCGCGCAGCAGGCCGGCTACGACGGAGTCGAAATCATGGGTGGTGAAGGATATTTCATCAACCAGTTCCTTGCGGAACGCACCAACCGGCGCACCGACGAGTGGGGCGGCACCCCGGAGAAGCGTCGCCGCCTGGCCGTCGAGATCGTCCGCGGCGTCCGCGAGGCCGTCGGCCCCGATTTCGTGATCTCCTTCCGACTGTCGATGGCAGATCTCGTCGACCGCGGCCAGAGCTGGGACGAGATCGTCGCGGTCGCGCAGGACGTCGAGGCAGCAGGCGCCACGCTGCTGAACACCGACATCGGTTGGCACGAATCGCGGGTACCGACGATCGTCACCTCCGTGCCCCGCGCCGCGTTCGTGGATTTCACCGCAAGACTCGCGAAGCACGTGAGCATTCCGGTTGCGGCATCGAACCGCATCAACATGCCCGAGACCGCGGAAGAAATCCTCGCAGACGGTCGCGCCGACCTGGTGTCACTCGCGCGGCCGATGCTCGCCGACCCGGACTGGGTGCGCAAAGCCGCCGCGGGTGCCTCCGACGAGATCAACACCTGTATCGCCTGCAATCAGGCGTGCCTCGATCACGCCTTCGTGAACAAGCACGTCTCGTGCCTGCTCAACCCGCGCGCCGGACGCGAAACCGAGCTGCTCCTCTCACCCACGCGCCGCAGCAAGTCCGTCGCGGTGGTCGGCGCAGGCCCTGCCGGTCTGTCGGCGGCGGTGAACCTCGCGCGCCGCGGACATCGCGTCAGCCTGTTCGAAGCGGACGCGCAGATCGGAGGCCAGTTCGGTATTGCGCGGCTCATCCCGGGCAAGGAGGAATTCGCCGAGACCTTGCGGTATTACACGCGCCAACTCGAGCTGACCGGTGTCGACGTCCGGTTGAACACGCGCGCCACCGTCGCAGACCTGACCGACGGATTCGACGAGGTCGTCGTCGCGACCGGTGTCACGCCGCGAGTTCCGGTCATCGACGGCATCGACCATCCCAGTGTGCTGACCTATGCGCAGGCAGTGCGCGGCGGGGCGCCGATCGGTGAGCGGGTCGCGGTGATCGGCGCGGGTGGCATCGGCGTGGATGTCGCCGAGTTCCTCACACACACCACTTCTCCGGCGATGAACCTCGCCGAATGGAAACGGGAGTGGGGTGTCACCGACGCCGAGGATGCGCCCGGCGCGTTGACCGCCCCGCAGCCGTCCCCGTCACCGCGCGAGGTCTATCTCCTGCAGCGCACCGCAGGCCGGATCGGAGCGAAGCTGGGCAAGACCAGTGGCTGGGTGCATCGGGCGGCACTGAAACACAAGGGCGTCCATGAGTTTTCGGGCGTGGGCTACGAACGCATCGACGACGACGGTCTGCACATCAGTCTCGGCAAGGACGGCAGCGAACGCCGGGTGCTCGCGGTCGACACGATCATCGTGTGCGCGGGGCAGGAATCGGTGCGTGATCTCGTCGACGGACTCACCGTCGCCGGGGTGGTGACGCACGTGATCGGCGGCGCCGACGTCGCGGCGGAACTGGATGCCAAACGTGCGATCGAGCAGGGCACTCGGCTCGCCGACCGGATCTGAGGGGATTCCGGGCCGAAACCGGTGCGGAACCGTTCCGCGACCGACAGGATCGGTGGAATGGACACCGCCGTCGAATTCGTCACCGACATCAACGACTGGTACTGGTACGCAGTCATCGCCCTTCTCGTCGGGTCAGGTCTGTACTACTCGTTCCGCTCCCGGTTCATCCAGCTCCGACTGATCCCCGACATGTTGCGGTCGATCGTGGAGAAGCCCGAGGAATTCCCGGACGGGGAGAAGGGGATCTCGGCGTTCCGGGCGTTCTCCATCTCGGCGGCGTCACGGGTGGGAACGGGCAACATCGCGGGTGTGGCGATCGCGATCAGCATCGGCGGCCCCGGCGCCTTGTTCTGGATGTGGGCGATGGCGCTGATCGGTGCATCCACCGCCTTCGTCGAGTCGACTCTCGCCCAGCTGTACAAGGTGCGCGACAAGGGCGCGTTCAGAGGCGGGCCGGCCTACTACATGCAGTACGGGCTCGGGAAACGCTGGATGGGCATGATCTTCGCGGTGATCATCACGATCACCTACGGCTTCGTGTTCAACGCCGTGCAGTCCAACTCGATCGTCGACGCCGTGTCGAGCTCGGCGGGCGAGAAGACGACGGGTCTGCAGATCGGTGTCGGTGTGGGCGTGGCGGTTCTCGTCGCCGCGGTCATCTTCGGCGGCGTGCGGCGGATTTCGAGTGTGTCGCAGGTGGTGGTGCCGGTCATGGCCATCGCGTACCTGATCATCGGGATCATCGTGGTGATTCTCAACATCGGTGAGGTCCCCGGAATGTTCCGTTTGGTGTTCGAGAACGCCTTCGGCCTCCGCGAGGTGGCGGGCGGCGGGTTCGCCGCAGCATTCATGCACGGCATCCGACGCGGCCTGTTCTCCAACGAGGCCGGCATGGGCTCGGCGCCGAATGCGGGCGCGACCGCGTCGGTGTCGCACCCCGTCAAGCAGGGCCTCGTACAGAGTCTCGGCGTCTACTTCGACACGTGGCTGGTCTGCTCGATCACCGGGTTCATCATCCTGCTGTCCGAACCGGAATTCGGGTCAGGTCTCGAAGGTGCCGCGCTCACCCAGAATGCGATGTCCCTGCAGCTCGGCGACTGGACCGTCCACTTCCTCGCCGTCCTCATCTTCTTCCTCGCGTTCACCTCGGTCATCGGCAATTACTACTACAGCGAATCGAACATCGAATTCCTCACCGGTTCGCGGAAGGCCCTGCCGTATCTGCGTTCGGCCGTGGTGGTGTGCGTGTTCCTCGGCGCGATCGGTTCGGTGCCGCTCGTGTGGGCGCTCGCCGACCTGGCGATGGGTGTGATGGCAACGGTCAACCTCATCGCGTTGATCCCGTTGTCGGGCATTGCGTACGCGCTGTTCCACAACTACAGCGCGCAGCGCAAGCAGGGACGCGATCCGGTGTTCCATCGCGGAGACGTTCCCGGAGTGCGAGGAATCCAGGTGTGGGGCGACGACTCGCCGGTCGCCGACACGTCGGTGGCTGTGGACCCACACGATGCACGGTAGATTCCCGTAGCGCACGAGCGTGTCCGCTTCGGAAAGGATCTGCGATGGCCTCGGTGACCTTCGACAAGACGACGTGTCTGTTCCCCGGCTCGAATACACCTGCGGTCGATGCGCTGGATCTCGAGATCGAGGACGGCGAGTTCCTTGTCCTGGTCGGGCCCTCGGGCTGCGGTAAGTCGACGTCGCTGCGGATGCTCGCGGGGCTCGAAGAGGTTTACAGCGGCCGCATCCTCATCGGAGACAACGACGTCACCGCGCAGGACCCCAAGGAACGCGACATCGCGATGGTGTTCCAGAACTACGCCCTGTACCCGCACATGTCGGTGGCCGAGAACATGGGATTCGCGCTCAAGCTCGCGAAGATCCCCAAAACCGAGATCCGCGAGCGGGTGACAGAGGTCGCGAAGATGCTCGACCTCGGGCAGTACCTCGACCGCAAGCCCAAGGCGCTGTCCGGTGGTCAACGGCAGCGTGTCGCCATGGGCCGCGCGATCGTGCGGGAACCGCAGGTGTTCCTGATGGATGAGCCGCTGTCCAACCTCGATGCGAAGTTGCGCGTGCAGACCCGCACGCAGATCGCGCAGCTGCAGCGGCGGCTCAATACGACCACCGTGTATGTCACCCACGATCAGGTGGAAGCCATGACGATGGGTGATCGCGTCGCGGTGCTCGACAAGGGCATCCTGCAGCAGTGTGCGTCGCCGCGCGCGCTCTACAACCGGCCTGCCAACGTCTTCGTCGCCGGATTCATGGGCTCACCCGCAATGAACCTGTTCACTCTTCCCGTCGTCGACCGCGGAGTCATGGTGGGCGATGTCCACGTCCAGGTGCCACGCGACATCCTCGGCCAGGTCACCGAAGCCGAGGTGACACTCGGTATCCGGCCCGAACATCTCGAGATCGCCGATGACGGGCTGGCCGTCGACGTGGATGTCGTCGAGGAACTCGGGTCGGATGCCTACGTGTACGGCAACGCCACGGTCGGTGGAATCCGCCAGGAGATCGTGGCGCGGAGCGACTGGCGAACCCCGCCGCAGAAGGGCGACCGTCTCCACCTGCGGTTCGATCCGAATCAGGTGCATGTGTTCAAGACGTCGGACGGGCTGCGCATCGGCTGATCGGGCCTGCTCGGGTACTGCGGTGCCCGACACAGAACCGATCAAGGATGGGCGGAATGCCGACTTTTCGGGGTGGCCCGTGCCACAGTAGTGGCCGGTGTCGGTGGCCCAGGGGTTACCGGCGAGTTGATTTTCCGAACTCACACGGGAGATGTTCATGGTTTCGAAGAAGAAAGCGATGCGCAGAGCCGTCATCGCCGCCTCCTCGGCGGCGCTGCTGGTCCTGACGGCGTGCGGCTCCGACGACGGTGGCAGCGACACCGGCTCCGATACGGGCACCGCCGCCTCCGGCGAGGGCCGCGGCCCGATCACCATCGTCGAGGGGCAGGACCCCTTGAACGCGGCACTCGAGAACATCATCGCCGACTGGAACGCCGATAACCCCGACGAGCAGGTCACCTTCAAGCCGCTCGCGCGCGAGGCCAACGACCAGTACGCCGATATCGCGCAGCGGATGCAGGCGCAGAGCGACGAGTACGACCTCGTCGCTGTCGACGTCACGAACACCGCCGAGTTCGCTGCCAACGGCTGGCTGCTGCCGCTCGAGGGCGACAACGCGATCGACACCGAGGGGCTTCTGCCCGCGACCGTCGAGTCGGGTACCTACAACGGCACGCTGTACGCCGCGCCGAAGAACACCAACGGTGCGTTCCTGTACTACCGCACCGACCTCGTCGACCAGGCTCCTGCGACGTGGGACGACCTGAAGGCGGAATGCCCGAAGGCCGAAGAGGCGGGTATCGCCTGCTACATCGGTCAGTTCAGCAACTACGAGGGTCTGACGGTCAACGTGACCGAGATCGTCAACGCCTTCGGCGGCAGCTTCGTTGCCGAGGACGGCCTCACCCCGGCGATCGACGAGCAGACCGCCGAGGGCCTGCAGTTCATCGTCGATTCCTTCGAGGACGGCACGATCCCGGCTGCTGCGCAGACCTACACCGAGGGCGAGTCGCAGACTGCCTTCGGCAACGGCGAAGCCTTGTTCATGCGCACGTGGCCCGGCTTCTACACCGACGGTGAAGAGTCGTCGGTGGCCGGAAACTACGGCATCGCCGTGCTCCCGGGCGTCGACGGTCCGGGCGTGTCCACGCTCGGTGGCTACAACGTCGGCATCAGCGCGTACACGGATGCTCCGGCAACCGCCCGCGACTTCCTCGAGTTCATGCAGACGCGTCAGTCGCAGGAGTACTACGCCGAGGTCGGTGGCGCACCGGTCCTCGCCGAGGTCTACGACGACCCGGCGATCCTCGAGCAGTACCCGTACTTCTCGACGCTGAAGGAGGCCCTCGAGAACGCGGCTCCGCGTCCGTCGTCGCCGTACTACTCGGCCGTGTCGAAGGCGATCTCCGACAACGCCTACGCTGCGATCCGGGGCGAGAAGCCCGTCCAGCAAGCCCTGGACGACACTCAGGCCGGCATCGAAACCGCCGGCAACTGATCCACTAGGAGCAGTAGATGGCAGAACCGCAGGCCGGGAAACCCGCGGATCCGCCACACACCGCGGTCGGGACCGATGGTCCCGAC